>JBBSWE010000064.1:0-2849 GCA_038046445.1 Nanobdellota archaeon
TACCTGTAAAGCCAGTATGGTTTTGCCGCAGCCGGTTGGCCCAATTAAATGAACCGGATATTTCAAAGAGAGCCAGTTTTTGACTCTGTTTTTAATTCCCTTAACTGATTCTGTTTCCACCCAGTTTTTAACTTCCGGCACGAGGTGTTTTGTTTCTACTTTTTCTCTCTCAATTTCTGTCCTCATCTCTGACAAAGAAGCATCAATCTTTTCTAACTTCTCTAATTTCTCTTCTTTCTTTTTTTTACTTTCTAACGTCTCATGAATCTGCGTACCTACTGATTTTCTCTTATGCTCAGCAAAATAAACCATCTATAACCACCCCTTTTGATGAAAGAGAATAACTATCGAGTTCTTATATTACTTCCGTTTCAGGGTTTGTTTCGAAAACTGAAACTAGATGAGGAATTATAACCACTAAAAACCCTAGTGGACCCATAGAATTATCAGTTATTCCAACCACCACTATATTTTCATTTTAAATATCACAATTTCTTTCCCTTTACTGCTAAATCTTTCTTGCTCGTAATCTTCCATAATAGGTCCTAAAGGGATAACTGATTCTGAAACTATTTCAGCAGTAGATTTTAAGCCCGCAATAACAAAAATAGATGGTGAATGCGAATCTACGATAGCGGTTACTTTTCGAACTATTTCTGCAACTTTACTATTCCCCGAGACGAAAAGGGCATATTTCTCAATATTTTTTAGCACCTCGTACATTTTCTTTTCCAGGTCTTCTTCTGAAGTAAGCTTTTCGATAAGGAGCCCAAAATATCTGTTCAGGATACCATTTTGGACAAATTGGGCAATATGGAGTCCATTAATTCCATATTTATGGTGGACTTTATTCCTTAGATTTAGAAGCTTATCTTCATCTTCTTCCAATTTCCGTAAGGTGAGGCCTATCCTTACCAAGAAAAGTAATTCTTTGTCTTTGATGTATTTGTTATAAAATTTACTCTCTCCAGAATCATATTGCTCTTTTACTACTTCAATGGTTTTTCTATCTTCGATAAAAGCAAGCTTCCGCTCTTTAAGTTTCTGCACGAAAGAAGCAATCTTTTCAGCGGACCAATCTAATGCGCCTTTGGTGATCCCTTCTACTACGTCAGAAGACATTTCCAAATTCCTCTATATATGAGGAAATACTTAGTTCATTGTCATCGAGAATAATAGTGCTTCCCGGCAATATTACCATATTATCCAATCGTACTGGAATTTCAATATACCGATCAATAACTTTATTTCCTTGACCATCAAAGATAAATTCACCAGTAGAAGTGTATCCTAGCTGTTCCACTAGCAGGATTTTTGACTTTAAAGAAATGTTCTTTAGGGATACTAGTTCTATTGCCATGCGGTCTTTAGTAAATAATGCACATTTATAAATCTTCTTGATTTGTTTTATGTTTGTCTTTTGTTTTGGAAACAGGGAATGCGTTCATAGACTTACTTCTACTAAAACCCCTAGCAGATTTATTTTCCTTCGTAAAAACTTAAGGAGAATTAGCTACATAAATCTTACCAGACATTTTACTTCTTTTTTTTAAACCCTTCAAACCCGTCCAACTTCATTAGCTTTTCTCTCACTGCTTCTTTGACAAATTCACTTTTGGTTTTGTAGCCAAACTCAGCAGTTTCTATTACTCTCTCAATTTGTAAGGCTAACTCATCGGGCAATGGAATGTTAGTATATCTCTTGCGCATACCCGTAAATGATGGGTAACTTAATTTTATACTTAATCGAGGCTGTGTAAATGATGGGTCAGTTACCCATCGGCACATTTAAAAACAAAAAGAGGTTTCTAATATAAAAAGGGGTGAATGGGAATTACAGGAAAAGCGGTTTCTTATAGTTTAGGGGAGAATGTTCTATTTGACAGAATAAACTACGGGGAAAATATTCTCCTTCTTTATCAGAATACCACTAATCATCAGCAGATATTCAAGAACTTCATCACCCAGAAGGCCAATGACGATGCTCTTATTTTTTACCTCTCTCATAACTCCAATAAACTTGATTTTGATTTCAAGACTCGAAATTTTAATTTTAATATTATTAATGAAGATGTGCTTCATGAACTCAAAGGTCAGCTGGACCGGTGTTTTCAAGAAAGAGAAAAAAACAATAAAGAAATGGTTCTGGTCTCGGATTGGTCTGGAGCTAACCTCCGCAATTGCCCTACTTTTATTACTTTTTTGGAAGAATTGATTAAACAGTCTCAAGGCCTCAGTCCGGCAGGATGGAAAAGGAAGTATTACCAGAAAATAAAAGTAAAAACTCCTTTTTTGTTAATTAATGCTTTTGATATCTCCGGTCTTAACGAAGATATCCTGCAGCAGCTAATTTCTTTACATCAAAGAGTTTATCTTTTGCAGGAGAACCAGAATACTTTTTTACTTCCTTCCCTTTCCCCTTCATTTGAAACAATTTTTCCAAAAGTCCATGTTCTGCCCCAGAAATTGCTGGAAAAAGTAGTCAAGGACAACCTGGAATTAATTACCCTTCTTTTTCTGGAAAGAAGCCCTCAATCCGGCTACCAAGTCTTAAAAAACATTGCCCAGCATTTTCATTGCATCCTCTCCCAAGGCACTCTTTATCCTCTGCTTTATGAATTGGAAAAAAAGAATGAAATAGAAAAACAAAATGGCAAAGGAAGAGAAGTTATTTATTCCTTAACTCCGAAGGTAAAAAAGGAACTTCAATCCAAAAAAGAAACCCAATTACGGGCGTACCAACATTTAGCTAGCTTTTTTGAGTCCCAACAGGTAGTAAATCGGGGGGGGGGGGGTGCATGAACCAGAAAGCGAGATGCCGGACTCCAACTCGCACGGGCACCGAGTCA
>JBBSWE010000065.1:0-5420 GCA_038046445.1 Nanobdellota archaeon
ATTACGAAACGGGGTTAGATTTTGATTTCTTCCAGGTCTATCTGGACAAATATGATGATTGGATTTACACCAGAGAAGGATTTGGCAAAGGAGACCAATTCAGTAGCATCACTATAAGAAACAATTGGTTATTAGGAGACAAGATTGTAGAATACCGAAGGAAATAAAACATGCACCCCAAACTTAAATCCGGATTGGAAACATTACTGGGAGCAGCAGTACTTTCAGTAATATTAGGCGGAGCAGGAGGAATAATGTATCAGTCCTGTTGGAAGCAGACTACCCTAACGGATGTTACCGTAACCGAAGCGGAAACTAAATGGGTTAGAGATTATGAAACATGGGAAGATTTTATTGTAACGGATATAAAAATAGATAAGTATACCGGATGCCTTTATTTTAACCGTCCGGCAAAAGTAGGAGAAAAATTTTCCAGTTTAACATACCGCAACAATTTCATCTTCTGCAAAGAAGCAGTAAATTATCATAGAGAGTAATCACCTTTAATCTTACTTAACTTTTCCTTCCAACTGCTCCACCTGGCCGCATTTACCGCACTTCATCATAAAAATGTTATCTTCGTCAGAATGGAACATCTAATAAACACCAATTGTTTCTGTTATTAATTACAGAAAAGGATGTAATCTATTACAGAAAGATTTATATATTCTCAAAGTTTCCATTACTTCATGACCACTATTGAAGAACATTTGGCGATTATCAAAGAGTTAGAAGAAGATATTAATGAGAAGATTAGGGCCGGACTCCTTCTCCGCCGCCAGAAGATTATCGGTTTCTCTACCTCCGAAGGCGCCACCAATTGTTTTGCTTTACTTCTTCATCAGAAAAACTTGATCCCTTTAGGATTTAATGTTAACCACTTGTGGTTCGCTTCAGAGAAAAGGGCTTATGAACACTATCCTGCCGATTTTCCATCTAAAAAAGAAATAATTGGTCTACTGGTTAAGCAAGAAGAGCTTCGCCAGAAATTGTGTTATGGTAAAGATAAAGAGCTATCTACAGTTAAAGAAGCAGTGGGTAATTTTTTTAAGCTTAAAAAAGTTATAGAGAAAGAGTTAGGTGAGGAACTATGAATAAGAATGAAGTCCTTTCTTACCTTTATGATTTTACTCGCTTTTTAACGGCCAATCTTAAAGGAGAACTGCCGGAAATCATCCTTTTTGGTTCAGTAGCGAGAGGAGATTTCCATAAAGACAGCGACATTGATTTATTTATTAATGTGAAGAATAAACCTAAGCAAAGGGAGATAGAACAGACTATTAAGAAAGCAAGAATGGAATTTGAGACCGCTGCATCTAACACTTGGCATCTAAAGGAGGTTGATTTTCCTATAAAAGTTATTGTAGGAAATCTGAATTCAGAACAATGGTCTGCTTTAAAGAGGGAAATTATTTCTACGGGCCAGGTCATTTATGGAAAGTATAAAGAATTGCCGGGGAAACTGAACCAATATTATTTGCTTTCTTTTGATCTAAAGAACCTCTTACCCAGAAATAAAGTTAAGTTTATCAGAAAGTTGTATGGCTATGAGTCTAAAAAAGAGCATAAAGTTTACTACCATACGGGAATTTTGCCGGAGAACGGAGTTAGAATCAATCAAAACACTCTTTTGATTTCAAAGGACCAGCATAATTTGTTTTTAAACCTATTCAAGCAATTTAAGATTAAACATCAGATTAGAGAAGTTTGGATGTAATATATTACACCCCTTTATGTAATTGATTACATACTTAAATTTGAATGATTTAATGTATTACTTCACCTTCCCTTCTTGCATCTCTACAAAACCGCATTTACCGCATTTTAATAGAAAGATGTTATCTTCGTCAGTATAATTGCAGCTTATTTCGGTTAACTCGGCTTTGTCGTAACCACATTTGGGACATTTGAAATCGTGTACCGCCAAAATATTCTTTCCGTCCATCACTTCAATATGTCTTCCGGGATGGGCATTCTTAACGTGAATCGTTTCCGAAGATTGCTGTAACTCCGGCTGAGTATGGCCGTGGGGGCATTTCATCCATTTCCCATACTCGTTCTTTTCCAGCACCAATAGCGTACCGCAGGTCTTACAAAACATTATTATTAGATTGGAGAGGTGATTTATAAGAATTTGCCGGAAAATTTATCGGTCTGGAAAAAGAATATTCTCTAGAAGCCGTATTTAAGATAACCTTTATATATAAAACATATATTTTTGAAAAGAATGGAATTACCCACCTTACCTTCATCAGATCAAGGAAGAAATTACACCCTGCAAGAGAGAGTGGGCTCAGGAGGGTTTGGAACCGTGTACCGAGGAACAGATTCTGAAGGAAACATTGTAGCGATTAAAAAACCACATCCATTAAACGGGATTTCTCTCGAAAAAATCAGATTTCGCTTAGAATTAGAGACAATACTGCTTCAGAGGACTAACCATCCTAATTTTGTAAGACATATAGATCATAATTTGGAAGAAGAACCATACTTAGTGATGGAATATGTTCCAGAAACCCTTTTAAATTTAATTCAAAAGAATACTGTCACCCAGCAGGTGATAGAAGATTATATTACCCAGATTCCACCAGTATTACAGCAGTTACAAAAATATAATATCGCCCATTGTGATTTAAGGTCCTGCAATTTTGGTTATATTGACGGCACCATAAAAGTATTAGATTTTGGATTAGCCATACCTTTTAATGGAACTATCTTTCGCCGTTTCCCGGGAGACAGCTCTTATTTCCCCCCGGAGTTTTTCTTAGGGATGGTTTTACCTGTATCCGACACTTATTTTGCGGGAAAAACATTAGAAACTTTGATTACGGGAGAACGTTGCCCCACCATCAAAGAGAGTATCGCTTCTATTGAACTTTATCACGGACTTAAACGCTTACCCGATTCCTTACGGAAGCTCTTAGTGGGAATGATTCATCCTCACGATTTGAAACGCAAGAAACCGGAAGAATTAGCAGAACTGGCGCAAGAAGCAATAAAAACGTTACAACATCGAAAAGTGTTTGACTTTTCTAAATTTGTACAATATACTATCCCTAATGCTTTAGATTTGTGAAGCGAAAATTAGAGAACAGAGACTTACCTAGACAGGTTCTTTCTTTGCTGCAATTCTTCCGAGATGCTCATAAAATGGTGGCTTAAATCACGTACGATTTTCTGATGATGATCGGCCGTCTTTAACAGCGTTCCGAGATATTTACGATGCGGTAAGCTCATGTAATAGACCATCTCTTCTAAAGAAAGTTTCTTTTCCAGCAAACGATTTACTTCTTCATACTGCTGGGAAAGATGCAGCAAGCTAGTGTGCAGGTTATTGACCTGGGCAAGGGTGCGCTTAATCCCGCTTTCCTTATGCCCCAAATCATTCACTAGCATTTTTGCTTTCTTTCTATCTCCATTGAAAGTAGTCAGTTTTAATTCTACCAAATTATGGGCATGATGGTGCAAGCGGTCGGGAAGAATCTGGCTGTCAGACAGAACTTGCAAGTGCGGCTGTAGAAAAGCAAGGTGTTGAATCAGTTCGGTTTTGGTCTGCCGGTCCAGTCCTTTAATGAAAGGAAAATGAGCATTGTTCTGATGCAACGGCCGGAACCAATTCTCTTGAAATTTAGCGAGAGTCTCTTGTATTTCAGGGAGGGCATGAATCTCTTCCTTAATTTGTTTTAGTTCCATACATCTATCACTTCTGATCATCTCATTAATTATTTACTAACGAAAATGTTTTATCGTTTCGCTGATAAACACTTCTATTAAATTCAAATCTTCTGCTTGCCCATAAAGCAACTCAAAATTAATCTCCCCATACTCGTGAGCAATTAAGTTTCTTAACCCTACTAAATTCTTCATTTTATTTGCTACGGGACGGCTAAGTATTTTGTTTTTTTCTAAAATGTTAAAAACATCACGATAGCTTTCGGGGTATCCAAACTGTTTTAAAGAGATAATCTCATTCCCAATATCCACACATAAATTAATAATGTTCATCATCAGCATAGAAACACTATACTGATGAATCTTGCTTTCCAATAATTCTTCTTCTGAAGGAAGTATCTCTTTCAAGTCCTGTAAGGAGTGGTTCAAATCGTCAAATAACTTAACTTTTTTCAATTTGCGCCTCTTTTCTTCAGTTCTTTCCAGTATTTTTCATTATATTTCTTGAAATCCTGATACTCTCTAAAGGCTATGGCAAATTTCCTGGAGATAAAAGAAGAGTCTCGAATAAAAAGCGGCTTACCTTTGAAAACTTCCGGTTTAAGATAAATTGGAAGATGGTCAAACAGGCTGATGTCCACTTTTTCGCTCCCAAAGGAATGAAGTTTCAAGATGCTGTTTGGGCTTGTATCTGCGGTAAAGATGCAGATATCCACATCAGATAGATAAGGGTTATACTTTTTGGTGCCGTAAGAACCAAACTGATAGATAGCCATGACTTTTTTATCCTTTTTCAGTTGGAGAAGATAATTTTTGTTCATATGAATCTTAAACCTATTGGACTATTTAAACATTTTTAACTTCGTGAATAACTTTAAGGGTGTAAATCCTCATCCAAGCCAGAAATAAGAAAAATATTACGGCTGAAAAGATATTGTAAACGGTCTCGTTAGTATTGAGAAAGAACGTTCCGATCAGGTAGATAATGACACTAATCACTACGGAAGTGGCCAACATCAGTAGAAAGGGCCAGGGGAAAAATCTTTTCATCTGATGGAACGCTTCTCCCAAGGATTCCATCACTCGATATTTATGTACAAAAGAGTAATTGGTCAGAAAGATCAATAACATAAATAATAACAGGAACAATAAGGCTAAAGTACGTAAGAACCAAAAACTAAACGTTCCCTGCAAAGCGAGAAGAGTGGTGAGAACCACCATAATCCCAGCAAAGAGCAAGACCCACAGAAAAGAAAGAAAAGAGAACAGTAATGTTAAAGCGTTCCAGCGCCAGAAGGGTTTCCAAGAAGGTTTCTTTTTAGTTAATAGTTCCCACACTAACTTAGTGGAGAAGGAGTGAAGGAACAGTAAGATAAGGAAGACAATAAATCCGCCGATGAAAAAAGTAGCGGCAAATACTTTTACGCTGCTTAAGAATTCCTGGCCGACTTCAGCAGAGCCGGAAAGTAAAGTAGCCTTAAACGTTTCCACCTCCTGTCCTCCGGTCAGAGCTACGGCTTTAGCGTTAAGCATACTGCCGAAAGAAAGAAGAATAGCTACGATGATAGAAATGGAAACGATATCTACCAAGAAAGTGTAAAGCCATTCTTTCTTCAGTTTAAAAGAGTGTAGATAAGTTTTGAAATTCATTTTATCCCCCTCAAATATTAAATTCTACTTCCGGAGAAGTAGAAGTGGTAGAGGAAGATGAGGCTGCTCCACCTCCGCCATATTCTACCGCTTTTTCA
>JBBSWE010000066.1:0-2616 GCA_038046445.1 Nanobdellota archaeon
TTTTTATCTCTTCGACATAAATCGAACCGTGCTTATCCTTTCCTACTTTACCGCAGAGGATGGCTCTTCCACCCAAAAAAGCTACTCCTTTCAAGGTATTGGCAGCAGAACCTCCTGGAACTAATTCTATCTTCAATTGCAATTCTTCAATTTTATTAAGAATTTGTTGGGCTTTCTCTTCTTCCACTAAATGCATTTCTCCTTTCTTTAAATCAAATTGTAAAAAAGTTTGTTCATCCACTTCTACTAAGAAATCCATCAAGGTATTTCCTAAACCGATTACGTCATTAGTTTTGTTCATAGTGGCAATATTTTATTAAGAGGAATCAATAAATTAATAGCGATAATGCTCGGATTTATAGGGTCCACTTTTATTAATGTTCAAATAAGCCGCTTGAGCTTCAGTAAGCGTTTCTATTTCTACTCCAATCTTCTTCAGATGTAAACGAGCTACTTCTTCATCCAATTCTTTTGGTAGCATATACACTCCTAGAGCATACTTCTTGGTATTTAACTCGATTTGAGCCAGAACTTGATTGGTAAAAGAGTTACTCATCACAAAAGAAGGATGACCAGTAGCACAACCTAAATTAACTAATCTTCCTTCAGCCAAAATATAAATTTCTCTTCCATTTGGAAAGATATACTTGTCATATTGTGGTTTGATATTCTCTCTTTTTGCTCCAGATTTATGGTTGAGCCAATCCATATCAATTTCACAATCAAAATGTCCGATATTACAGACGATAGCCTGATCTTTCATGGCCAAGAAATGTTTACTAGTAATAATGTCCCGACAACCAGTGGTAGTTACAAAAATATCTCCTTCTTTACAAGCATCATCCATCTTTTTTACTTCATAACCTTCCATCGCTGCTTGTAGAGCATTAATCGGATCAATTTCAGTAATGATTACCCGACAGCCATAACCGCGCAGAGATTGAGCACAACCTTTTCCTACATCTCCATATCCGGCGACTGCAACTACTTTTCCTGCTAACATTACATCTGTAGCTCTTTTAATTCCGTCCACTAATGATTCTCGGCAGCCATAAAGATTATCAAACTTGGATTTGGTTACCGAATCATTGACGTTAATCGCCGGAAATAATAAAGAACCTTCTTTGAGCATTTGATAAAGTCGATGTACTCCAGTAGTAGTTTCTTCCGAAACTCCTTTCACTTCTTTAGCCACTTTCGTCCATTTCTGTTTATCTTCTGCATAAATGTCTTTGAGTGCATGCATCAATTCACGCAAGTCTTCTCCTTCTTTAGAATAATCTTGGTTTAAAAGAGCGGGATTCTTTTCGATTTCTACTCCCTTATGAATCATAATGGTCGCGTCTCCTCCGTCGTCAACAATTAAAGTGGGCCCTTTATTTCCGGGAAAAATTAGGGCTTGTTTAGTGCACCACCAATATTCTTTTAACGATTCTCCTTTCCAAGCAAAGACGGGAACGCCAGTTGCAGCGATAGCGGCAGCAGCATGATCTTGAGTACTAAAGATGTTACAAGAACACCATCTTACTTCTGCTCCTAATTCTTTAAGCGTTTCGATTAGAACCGCAGTTTGGATGGTCATATGCAAAGAGCCGGTAATTCTAGCTCCCTTTAACGGCTTAGAATGAGAATATTTCTCTCGGGTGGCCATTAAGCCGGGCATTTCTTTTTCTGCAATCCTGATTTCTTTTCTTCCCCATTCTGCTAGGGAGAGGTCTTTCACTTTGTAATCTGTAGTCATGTTATTTTCACCTTGCTTTATTTCAAGCCATAATATATATAAATGTTTAGAATTTCTATTCCCTTATGCCAGATCCGGGAGATAAGGTAAGAATTACCACTACAGACACTACTGAAGAAGGTATATTCATGTCCAGCCCGGATGAGAACATCATTTTGGTTAAATTAGAAAATGGTTATAATATCGGATTCAAGAAAGAAGAAGTAACCGATTTAATCATTCTGAAGAAGAAAGAAGAGCTTCCTTCGATTGTTTCTAACAAAGTTCATGCTAAAACTGGAATGAAAACTATCACTATTTTGCATTGTGGTGGGACTATTGCTAGTAAAGTGGATTATGAAACCGGGGCAGTAAAAGCTAAATTCTCTCCAGAAGAATTATTAGAAATGTTTCCAGAATTGGGAGAAATTGCTAATATCAAAAGTCATCTCGTCGCCAATATGCTTTCTGAGAATATGCGTTTCATTCATTACAATTTAATTGCTAAAGAAATCGAAAAAGCGATTAAAGAAGAAACCGATGGAATTATTATCACCCATGGTACGGATACCTTACATCTTACTGCTGCTGCGTTAAGTTTCGCTTTAGAAGGGTTAAACATTCCAATATTATTAGTAGGAGCGCAAAGAAGCTCTGATCGGGGCAGCAGCGATGCTTTTATGAATTTGAAATGTGCGGTGCAGTTCATCGCTAAATCGGATTTTCAGGGAGTGGCCATCTGTATGCATGCCCATCCCGACGATGATGTCTGTGCTATTCTTCCGGGAGTGAAAAGCAGAAAGATGCATTCCAGTAGAAGAGATGCTTTCAAAGCGGTTAATACTGAACCCCTTGCTTTCGTGGATGAGAGAGGGAACGTTGAATGGAAAAATAAA
>JBBSWE010000067.1:0-15854 GCA_038046445.1 Nanobdellota archaeon
CAAAAGAGGAGAAAGATGCCCTACTATTTATATCATTCGTTTAGTATACAGTATCGGTTATCAGCAATATTTAAATACCTCCAACCTCTTCTTTCTCAAAAAGAGGTTTAATCATGGTTGTTCCCAATACCGTTCAAGCTGCGCAGCAGGCAGACAAAAACTTGTATGAAGAGAAGTTTCATTCTGAATTTGCGGTGGTTTCTTTAATCTGCGGCGTGCTGGGGTTACTTTTACCTCTGTTCAGTTCCTTAGCCATTATTTTCGGGATTGCCGGGCTGATGCAGACCCATCGGGAAGGGATGAAAGGAAGATGGATGGCCGCAGCGGGAATTGTTTTAGGGTTTGTCGGTATCATCTTGATTTTTGCCGCGATAATTTTCGGCTTCAGCTGGCTGGAAAATTTCTTGATGCGCTGGGGAGGAATCGATACTTTGATTGGAAAAGCGCATACGGCGCTGAGTAAATAAACAATCAATCTAATGACTTTATAGTAAACTGCGATATTGGTGTGCTATATCTTTCGCAGTTTACTATATTAGAACTATTTTCCATTACACGCATCATCTTGGTAATTTGTACCTTTATAAACCCAGTTGAGGCAATTGCCATTCTCCTGGCACTTCCAAGTTCCCATTTCTCCTCCATCCGGACTATAATCACATTTTAAGGCAAAATGAGGAGAACATTCATCAGTACAGGGTGGTTCAGAATTACCTCCTCCACCAGAAGAAGCATCAGTGCAAGAGCAGGAACAGCCCGTTTCCGGATAATCTCCCCGGCATTTATTAGTGGCATAGCTTTCTGCCTCACTTTTTGAAGCTGCATCATTGACTTTCATTGTTGTGAAAAGCCCATCTCCTTTACAACTGCAATTATACGTTGAATACGTTGACTGATATCCATTATTACCGCCATCATCACCATTATCACTTCCGCAGCCAACTGCTATCGGCATACTCAACAAAGAAATTAATCCTGCACCGGCTAACATTCTTTTACCGCTATTCAATATTTTTTCCAGTTTTTCTTTCATTTGTTGCCTCCCAATACTATTTTTAATCTTAATCCAATTATTCTTTTATCTTTATTTAGTTATTTTTGTTGATTATCAATTACATTTTTCTGTGCAAGCACTAAATATCTTATCACATTCATTTTTCTTTTCTTGACATTCTTTTGAACTACTGTAATAATTGTCATAATCATTAGGGTCATTACAATCAACATCTTTTGTTCTTCCTAAACAACCCCATTTTTCATCATGACACCCACCGATACAATTCCAATGTAGTGATATACATTCTCCCCCATTACAATATTCATCACTGCTACAGCTTCCACAACTTCCCCCGCAATCGTTAGAGCCGCATTCTTTACTATAACAATTGGGAGTACAACTTGAACCATTTCCGTTAGGGCTTGTTCTTCCGTTGCCGTTACTGCCCGAATAACCATAAGAAGTTACTCTATCCACACATTGGTAATATTCATGAGCACAATCTTTAATACAATCATTGCTTGAACAAGCTTCTCCACATCCTAAATAAACATCATTACAACAGTTACCAGTGTTACAGTCGCTAAAATTCTTTTCGTCTCCTCCGCAACTAACATATCCTAATGCTAAACCTGTTGCTAAAATCCTTACACTTACGTTCGATTTAATAAACTGTTTTGCGTCACTTAATATTTTTTCTAACCTTTCTTTCATTTTACTATTCCTTATTATAAGTCATTACAAATTCCTTTGTAGTCTGGCGGAACATCACTGCAGGAAGGATAACCGCTACTTCCTCCACCAGAAGAAGCATCAGTGCAAGAGCAAGAACAACCCGTTCCCGGATAATCTCCCCGGCATTTATTAGTGGCATAGCTTTCTGCCTCACTTTTTGAAGCTGCATCATTGACTTTCATTGTTGTGAAAAGCCCATCTCCTTTACAACTGCAATTATACGTTGAAGATGTTGGCTGATATCCATTATTGCCGCCGTTACTGCTGCCATCGTCACCGTTATCACTTCCACAGCCAACTGCCAACGGCATGCTCAACAAAGAAATTAATCCCGCACCAGCTAATATTCTTTTACCACTATTCAATATTTTTTCCAGTTTTTCTTTCATTTGTTACCTCTCAATACTATTTTTAATCTCAAACAGGTTATTCTTTATAATTATTTTCATTTTAAATAAAGTATGTAAGCCTTTATTTACAATTGAAAAATGGTTTTTGATTTTTCTTATTCTAAACTTTTCTTTTTCCAATAATCAACAACCATTTTTCCATCTTCAAAATAAGCTCCCTCTGCGGCACAAAGCAAATAGCAATTATTTTTTCCCACGCACTGGCTATCCACCGGAATACTGTCCACATCCTGGAAAACATAAAAAGTATCTAAACATCTGTTTTTAGACGCTGTTGTGCACCTGTTCCCAACCAGACAATCACAGCATTTTTCTTCTTCTATTTTTCCACAAGAAAGATTTAATGAAGCTACCGAAAAGATCAAACTGAAAATTATTTTTTCAAGAGGTTTCATTTTTGTTTGGATAATGAATTTTTAAGATGTATTCACTTATACTATATCTGTTCTATCCTGCAGAATACTAAATCAAAACACCATTCAAGGTTCCTTCTTGTCCAGGACGAGAAGTTACTTTTACTTTTCCCAACTTAGTTTCTACTACTGCTCCTTTAGTGATAATGTTTCTAATCACCAATTGAGGATTAGCAGGATTACCAACTACATTTAAGATTTCGGTTTTAGTAGTTTTACCTTTTTTATCCGTAACGTTAATTAAATTCGTAGAAAGAGTTAGTTGTTTGGTCTTTCCTCCTAAACCGCGAGAAGTAACCACTTTTCTGGTCTTACTTAACTTGGTGCTGGCAGGAAATCCGCCTAATTCTGATTTCATCTTGCTGCGGGAGAAGTGATATCTTCCTCCGCTAGCTTTTCTTATCGATCTGCGTTGTGATTGGGCCATGTTTAAGTTAATTTGGGCGGACTATTTATAAAGATTTCTTTCAGCTTAAGCTTTTTTTTGAAAATGGCTTTATTTCTAATTCAGTTACTTCTTCCTAATCTTCCCGGTCTGCCAGTCCTTCAGAATCATCCTGGCTACGGCATCTTCGTTGACTCTTCCTTTGGAAAGTAGTTTGTTACTCTTAATTCCGATCAGTTCCAAAATCTCTTCCGGATCTTCTTCTCCTTCTATATTATAATACTCGCAGATTTCTTGCGGATGCTCTTTAATCAATCTTAAAGCATCCATCTCTGGATTTTTGAGCTTACCATAATCTATCGCTCCCATATAAGCATGCTTCTCTTCGTTCTTTTCTCTTTCCGGAAATACTCCCGGGGTATCCAGTAAGATTATTTTGTCTCCCACTCTAACTTTCTGAATGCCGTGAGTGAAGCCGCTGCTGGATGAAGTTCTCGCCGCCGATCTTCCCGATAAAGCATTGATTAAAGAGGATTTTCCCACGTTGGGATAACCGACTACCCCCACTACTACTTTTTCTCCTCGAGAAAGTTCCATAATCTTCTTCTTAAGTATGGTCGTTCCCAGTTTTTCGGTACTGGAGATGAACACACTAGGCTGTAAACCTTGTTCTTTTATAACTTTTTCAATCTCTTTTATATTCACTAAATCGCATTTATTGATGACGTAAAGAATCTTTTTTCCGAACTTCTTGATTTTTTGTTCGATTTCTTTATTTCGGGTATCTTCTATCAGCCGGGAGTCTAATACTTCTATAATTACATCTGAATTCTGGATGACTCGATTGACACTTCTCCAAAAGCTGACCATAAGTAAAATAGGGATGCAAGGTTTATAAATAGTGCGGTTCTACTAGGTCTGAAACAAGGGGGTATTAAGTTGGCTTAATTTTAAGGCCGATGGTTTCGTATAATGGTTGAAGGTGGACGGAGCAATTCATGTTTGAAATCAAGCCGACAAAAGAAGAAGGAAGAAGCGTTGGACTGGAGATAAGAATACATTCTGAACACGCAGAGTTTTATTTTATGGCTTTGGGTTTGGACTCTCTAAATGGTCCGAAATCTTATAAACAGCGTCCACATGATGTGTGGGGGCTGTACAACAAATTCTCTCCAGAAGTCTTGGACGGTCTTTCTTTAGAGCCCCATTATCGCGCTTTAAAATCAGCCTTATCTGCCTATTTGGGAACGCTCTGTCCTTCGAAATATGTTCATCTATCGAATTTGCCTCCCTTAGAAGCGGATAGATTCTTTCAGGAACTTTCTCTGGAAGGTTTACCTCTTGGAAGCTTGGAGCGCCATTTATTGTCTCAGGTTAAGGCCGTTGAAGCCGAAATTATGAAGAGCAGAGAAATCCACCGCCAACAAGATCATCATAAGATGTGGAACGGATTCAGAGTTAATCCTCTTGCCAGCAAATCCATGTTACTTTATGGAGCCACAGATACGGTAATAGCTCTTCTAGAGAGCCGTTCGTATTATGGTGGAGCGCATACTTTAGAGGAAATACCTCGTCTTCCTAGTGTGCGGGAGCGAAATGATCCAAAAAAGATAGCTTTAATTGAAGATGTAGTAGAAAGAATGGGGAGAATCACTCCGCCGGACTTATCTTTGATCCGGAGCTTGGACGACCCGGTAAATCATTTTGGTCTTCCTCTAATTCTCCATCAGCGGATATTGGAGCAAAGTAGGAGAGCAGCAGATTATGTGAATAAAAATTATAAATCTGAAAGATCTTTATCTTAAACATGGCCTTTTCCAAAACTTTTCCCAAGAACATTCCCGGCACCAACTTTCCGGTATGGGAAGAAGTATTTCTGACTTTAGAAGAAGAAAAGCAAGTGGAAGAAAAATGCAAGCAAGAGAATGTTGTATTAATGGATGACTGCCTGCGAGAAGCGAAAGCTTTAGCCATCAGGCATAGCGTGAATGACGAAGCGAATGTAGTCGGCATTGCTACTTCTTTGTTCGACAAACGCGCTTCTCATGTAGTATTCTGGAAAGAGAATCGGGCTAAAGAAAAGTTTGATATAGAGAATAAAAAGTAAAATAAGAAGTAAAAAGCAAGAAAAGAATAATAAATAAACTACTTCTTCAAGTGCTTCTTCACAAAGCTTTCAAACCGTTCTACTTCTTTTCTGGTGTTAAAGAATAAGCTGTGTCTTTTTCCTTTATGCGTGACTAAATATCCGCCCAAGAAGGTCTTGTCTAATTTATGATGCTTAAGCTCCTTGAAAGGAATCTTGTGCTTCTTACTACCGAAGCGGTGCTGTTGATGAATTTCAATCTGATTCGGAGTAATCGTGTACACGTTCTGGATTAAGCGGATCCTTTGTATTAAGGCGGAGATACCAAAATAAACCGCCAGGAAGATTACGGCAAACAGCAAGCCAAAGTACCAGCGCTGGTCAAAATCATAATATGAAAAGATGAACACAATAATGGTTAATATCGCCAGAAACAATAGTTCTAACCTTAACCACACCAACTTATTCTGGGGAAATTTCCAAGATAATTTATTTTCAGCCATAAGGATTACCTCTTTGAATTATTTCACTGATTTATAATCTTTAATCGGATTGACGGTCATACCAATCATAGACGCAATGAACATAGCAATGAACACTAAGACAAAGGCAGTTTTCCAGTTAATATCGTTGATTAAGTAGACTGTAATGAAAAATCCAATGATGGATAGAGCCATAAAACTTCCTTTAATCGGACCGGGACGCCAAGAAAGACGTCCATTTGTAGCAGAAACTTTACTTAAGGACTTCTTAACCGCTTTTCTCTTAGACATTTCCAGGATTACCTCTTTTAGGGAAAGAAAGATTTAATGGTTTTTAAAGGTTATGTTTCAATTTATAGTTTCTGAAAGGTATAAGCTTATTTAAAAGGAATAATTTCTTCTATAATATGAAGTATGATAAGATTGTTAGGGATAGGATTCCAGAAATTATTCGCGGACAGGGCAAGGTGTCGGTTACTTATATCGCTGAACCCGAAGAAGCGTATCATAAATTGAAAAGTAAGCTGGAAGAAGAAATTGCAGAATTTCAAGGAAGTAATAACCCTGAAGAATTAGCCGATTTATTAGAAGTGATTTATGCTTTAGCAGATTATCTGGGGTTAAGTAAAGAAAAATTAGAGGAAATTAGAGGAAAAAAATGTTTAGAAAGGGGCGGATTCAAAGAAAGAATAGTATTAACAGAAGTTTTAGATTAATATCCTGCCAAGAACTTTTCTACTTCCTTTTCTGCTTTCTTCCGTTTCTCTTGATGTTCTTTCAAGAAAGCGGTGATTTTATCAATTAAAATTTGTTTTAACTCTCCGCTGAGCAGTTTTCCGCTTTTATAATCGGAATAAATCTTATTTAACTTCTTATCATCCGGCTCTAACCCATAACGCAGCATCTGAAAAGCTACATCAATCTCTGGATTTCCTCCTTTTTTGCGATGTTCTTCTAAAGTAGCCTGTCCTCCCGAGAAAGCATACTTTTTGATTTTCTTAGCTGCTTCTTCGGGAGTATCAGTTAAAGCAATAAAGGAATTAGGATCGGAAGAGGACATCTTTCCTCCCGTTAGTCCAGGCATGAACATATGACAAGTAGAACTAAGTTGAATAAACTTGTGCTCTTTGATGCGTTGAGAAATGTCTCGAGCTAAACGAATATGAGGATCTTGATCCGCACCCACCGGAACAATCACCGGTAGAGAACCTTCAAATTCGGGAAGTTGAGCATGGAGCATATCGGACGCTTGTAATAAGGCGGCACTCATTTTTCCCGGAGAAATCTGTCCATAAATGGCTTCGAACTCGTTAAAAGTAGCGTGACGAGAAAGCATCATCGCTAGGCTGTAATAAGCATTAGCTTTTCTCCCGTCAGTCGATCTTTTAGATTGGAAATAGAAATCACACTTCTTTAGGTCTAATCCCAAAGCGACGTAATTAGTAAGATATTCCTTAATGGCTGTTTCTCTCAGCTCTTTCATGTTCGGATTACGAGAATTGTACGCTTCTATATCTGCCACCGCTAAATAGATTCGGGCTCCTAATTTCTGATAAAAGATGATTTGATCCGCTACCATCTTATGCCCGAAATGGAACTTTCCGCTGGGCATCAGTCCGGTCATCATCACAAAAGGTTTCTTGTTCTGGATTGCTTCTAAAATCCGGGAGAAATCTCTGTGGGCAAAGATTATTCCTCTTCTGAACAGAGGTAAAGAATCGAACTGTTTAGGAAGATGCGGCAAAGGTTGTAATCCAAACTCCCTCATTAGTTTATTGTAATCAATCTGGCCCTGGACTTCCCAGGGAGTGATAGTGGCGTTCATGGTTTTAAGGTATTTTTTAGGTGTTTATAAATTTGTCTCGGTGTTTAGCTTAATTTACTTTCTATTTCCTTGGCTAAGGCGGAGATATACAAATTCATCTGCAATTCTATCTTATTCCAAGTTTCCTTAGGCACATCTTGTCCTTGATATTTGCTGTAATTCCGAACGTTTCTCATACTTTCTAAGAAATCCCAATCCAACTCTAACTCCGAAAACTTTAGGATAAGGGCTGCAAAAGCTCCGCGATGATTGCTAATTTTAATTTTCTTAAATTTCAGCAGAAGATCGCACAATTCTCTAAAAACGTCATAATGGCAGTTGAAGATAACATTATAGCTCAAATGTTTTAGAGTCTTAATCTCTTTACAGCATAAATAATCTTCCATAACTCTTTTCTTTACAGATTTTATTTCTTCTAAGTCAAGGTACGCTTCTTCATAAGCGCCTTGAGTCAGCAAGTCGTCATACACCTCTTCCGGTGTTTTTCCTTTTTCCTTAAACATTTATTTTCACTTCAAACGGTTCTAGGCTGTTCTTTATATTAAATCCTTTAACGATATTGGCGATTACTCCTTCCGCCAATTCTTTTTTGATTTCATCCGAGTTATTATACCCAAAAAGCTGTATCTCTTTTTTAAGTTTGTCTCTAATTTCGCGGATATTTAATTTTTTAATATTTCCATAGATAAATAAATCTACGTCGCTAGATTTATTCCAATCTCCCCGAGAGAAGCTCCCAAAGATTATCGCGGTCTTAATTTCTGGCAGAGAGTTTAGGTATTCAAACAATCCGCTTTTTTCTAACATTCTTAATCCATATAACCTTTTTTCCTGCCTAAAATGATCTGATTCGGTCTGGGCCAGATAATAAGGCATTTTACCTTTCTCTTTCTTTCTAAGAATTAATTTTTCTTTCAGTAGTTCTTTAAGATAAGTGTTTACTCTTTCTCTACTGATTTTACTTTCTTTGATTAACTGTTCGAAATGCCATTTTCTAAGCGCTTCTGTGAAAAATAGGGCTTTCAGTTTCTCTTTCATTAATAGTATGAAAAGTCGAACTATTATTTAAAACTTTCTTCTTCCGAAATCTCCCAAAAGCTTTTTAAATCCGCCATTCATTTGTCATTTTATAGCGAGCGTACGATATTTTCGTAAGTTCATATCGTGAGATAAGCGAGCTATATATGAAAGAACAAGTGTTCTTTCAGTATATCGCCCCGGTAGTGTAGTCCGGTAAACTTTAGGCTTAACGCTTAGAGGTTTGGACAAACTATCATCCCACACTTTCTATGTGGGGACCTGGGTTCAAATCCCGGCCGGGGCACATTTTATTAAGGATACTTTTATAAAACCAAATAACTTCTCTTCCTTTAAAGAGGTGATAGCAGATTAAATACAAAAGTTACGTTCCGGTGATTCTGATTTTATTGCTGGTAGTTCTCTCTTTCTTCTTAATTAAGCCGTTCTTAACAGCTATCCTAATTGGAGCTCTTTTAGCTTACTTCACTTATCCTTTATATCGTTGGATGAATAAAAGGATTCCCCAGACCATTTCTTCCTTATTGATTTGTCTGATCGTGCTTCTGTTGATGGTCATCCCTACTTTCTTTTTAGCAAAGTTTTTGATAAGCGATTCTTATTCTACTTTTCTATTTATCAAAGAAAAGTTGGCGCAAGGGGTATTTTCAGGTTGCCAATATTCTCTTTGCATTAAAATTGAAGGAATTATTCAACAGCCGGCGGTAGCGGCAGAGATTGAAAGTATTACCCAATCCTTAACCACTAAAATCTTTGAGATGGGCTCACGGTTCCTATTAGGTATTCCTAGTTTAATCATTAATATGTTTGTAATGTTCTTCACTTTATTTTATTTCTTGAAGAATGGGGAAGAATTATTGACTAAAGTGAGTCATTATCTTAGTGTACAGAAAAAGGAATATTTTAAAATCATCTCGCGTTTAAGAGAAATAGTTCATGGGGTCGTTTATGGATATTTAATGGTAGCAGCGATTCAGGGAACCTTAGGGGCGTTAGGATTTTGGATTTTTGGTGTTTCTTCACCTTTATTTTGGGGGTTGATGATGGCCTTGTTTGCCTTAATCCCCGTTTTGGGTACGGGATTTATCTGGGTTCCAGCAGCTTTGATTATATTCTTTGATGGTCTGGCACAGAATTCTAACTTCTTAATCTTCAAGGGAGCGGGTTTGTTTTTGTATGGATTGCTGATCGTAAGTTCGATTGATAATATTCTCAGGCCAAAACTGATTGGAGAGAGAGCTGGGATTCATCCTCTCATCATATTATTAGGAGTATTCGGAGGATTATTGTTGTTTGGTCCGTTGGGAGTGATTATCGGGCCGTTGGTTATTTCTATCACTACAGTTATCGCGGAAATCTATTTGAGCAAGAAATAAATTAAAGAAGGATTCTCTTAGAAGTACTTTTTTTCTTCAACGAACAGAATTTTTAGAATAATTTACCAGCTGCTGCAGATAAGTGTCAATCTGCGTCTGTTGAGGGATATTGTGGATGAACTGTTTATTTCCTAAGTCTAAAGAATAAGTTTTGAATATTTTATCTAACACGCTTTGCTTTTTTTGCACTTGAACAATCTGGTTATAAAAAACTTCTTTTCGGTGCAGAGCTAGACGGTTTTGATAGAAACGATAAGGTTGACTCACTTGATGATATCCCAGATATACTCCCAGAGTTACAATTAGGAATAAGAAAATTAAGGAAAAAATGTTAACTATATTTTGCTCTTCCGCATTAAGTTGAAGCAAAGAGATATTCAAAAGGATGCCAATATAAAAAATGGTGCCTAGAACGATTAAAGAAGCGAGTTTGGGGACGATCACTCGGGATTTATTCTGCGGAAGAAGATACAAAGGCGGTTCGGTTTGAATCGGGTTCATTTCTTTAGGGATTATTTTTTGCTTTATGAATCTTTGCCTAAAGAAATTAACTAATTAACGCAAAGATTCATATTAGAAATGCGTGAATATAACCAATAAACGCATTTCTTTTTATATGGTTTTTGGAGCGGTAAGGCAAAGGGAGAAAGGTTCTTACTCAATTTTCTTTTAAAGAAAATTGGAATGGACCCACCCGGACATTCTCACTAACGTTCGAGGCATTATCGCCTCGGGCGCTAATATTCGAACCGGGGATCTACTCGACTTTGAGAATCTTCTCGTCAACGAGTCGTTATAGCCGCTAGACTATGGGTCCATTCTGTGGGACTGAGTGACCGAAGGGAACGAATGTCGCACTTTGCATATGAAATGTGCGTAATCATTTCCCGCTCGACTATGGGTCCATTAACAGGATATTTCACTATTCTGTTAAAAACAAAAAGCTTATATTCCTTTATAAACTTTCTTCTCTTTATGCATAATCATCATTTTTGGTGGAGGTTTTTCCCTAAGAAGAAACTGACCCAGATTTACATCTCCGCCGCCGTGCGCTACTTTGCTGTTTCTTTAATCAGTTTGTTTGTTCCGTTGTACTTGCATCAAGAATTAGGTTATACCTTGAACCAAACCATCTGGTTCTTTATAATTTATTCTTTAGCCCTAGCTTTATTCTCACCTTTCTCGGCTAAATTTACGGCTAGATTCGGATGTAAACATTCTATCTTAGTGAGTGTCCCATTATATCTTCTTTTTATTTTAGGATTATATCTGCTTCCCGGAGGTAAAATCTCTTTGTATGGGATGTATCTGATCGGGGCGGTTTTAGGAGCATCGTTATCTTTTTATTGGATGGGCATGCATGCTATTTTCCGGAAAGTCAGCGATTGTAAGCACCGGGGAGAAGAATTCGGCAAACGTGAAAGCATCTCTATTGTGGCGACCATGTTAGGACCGGTTATGGGCGGATTACTGATAAAATATATGGGATTTAAGATTGTGTTTGTGCTAGCCGCTTTACTGCTGTTTGCTTCGGCTTTTTTTTTGTTTTTAAGCAAAGAACAACATACCCGATATCATTTTTCTTTCCAGTCCTTGTTTTATCTTAAAGATTGGAAGAATTATCTCTTTTTCATTTCCCGAGGAGCCAGAGCTATCGCCGCGGGAGTAATCTGGCCCTTGTTTATTTTTATCATCATTAAAGACTACTTTTCTTTAGGATTAATCGAATCTATTCCAGCGGGAATCTGTGCTCTGTTAATCTGGTTGATTGGAAAATATAGCGATCATGTCAGCAAGCAAAAAATTCTGCGCTGGATTGCCAGTTTTGAAGCGCTTTCCTGGATCGGAAGAGTTTTTGTAAATAGTATGACTCAAGTGTTCGGCATAACTATCTTTGGAGCAGTAACTTACGGCATTTATGAATCTCCGGCTGGAGCGATGGAGTATGACAAAGCTTGCGGCAATCATCCTTCTTTCTTTATCAGCAGAGAAATATTTTTGTGTTTGGGAAGAATATTGTTGTTGGGAATTGTTTTAATCACTAATAGTTTATCAGGGGGATTAATCTTCAACGGAATTGCTACTCTAGCCGCTTTCCTGTTCTAAAACAGAAATAGAACTAAACTAAAAATGGATTCAGAAAACCAGTTTTTATCCGGATTAATCGAACTGCAGTACGGGCAGAAAGTAGAATCAAAGTTGAAGAAGATTTCTGCTCAAGTTCCTTGGGCAAAAGGCTGGCCCAAAAATAAAGTTTCTTTCTGGAATGCCGAAGCGTTTATGTGGGGACACAAAATCCAAACAGAAAAAAGAGAGCTGATTACTAAAGAGTTATCTTTCTTAAGAGGAGGAAATAATCTAGATTTAGGTTGCGGCAGTTATTCTTATCTTTATTCCGTAGGCTTGGATCTTTCTCCTAAGATGTTGGACTTTAATGATAATTTATCTAAAAAAGTAGTGGGAGATATAGAGAAGAAACTGCCTTTTAAAAATCAAGGATTTGATTCCGTCACGGCAGTATTTGTATTAAATTACGTTAAGAACTTATCCTTGTTGCTAAAAGAAGTGGCGAGAGTGCTTAAATCCAAAGGTAAATTTGTAGCCGTACTTTATTCTAAAGAATTGAATGACTGGCAGCGGCAGAAGGAAGTGCATCATTTCCCCGTAAAGGAGTGGAAAGAGATTCTGGAAAAAGCCAGGTTTAAGGTTAGCGTGTCGTTAAACCAAAATATTTGGTTCTTTACCTGCCAAAAGCTTTATTAAGCTTAAAACACTCTTCAAAGTAAAAGAGGCGCGATGGACGAAATAAGTTTATGGAAGGAAGAGAATCCAGTACGTTCTAAGTTATTAATAGAATATGGTTTTATTAAAAAGAGCGAGAAAAATACCAAGTATGTTGAAGATGAAGAAAAGAAGATTTATCGCTTAGCTTCTGGAGAAGAATTGACTAAAGATGATTATGCCGATGCCGATGAAGAGAATGTCGAATTGTTATTGGATATGAATTTCTCTAAAGCTAAAGAAACTTACGGTAACACCGGTTATCCTACCTCCTTACATCGTTATCATGTGGTATGGGAAGTTTATGATTTAAGTTTAGAAGAACCGTATTATTGGATTTTAGATACTCTCAAAGAAAACTTTCCGGAAATAATTAAATTGGAAGATTCTTTTGCAGCAGCAGAAAATTCTGCTTTTTTTGGAGTAACTCAGCAGCGTTTAGGAGCGCAACAAGAGAAAGTATCTCAATACTTAGCCACGGCCGGAAAGATGATTAAAGAGATGTTTCAGATGGTCAGAGAATTGCGTATCTTGGACGAACGTTTGGGATACTATCGTGATGTAAACGAGGAAGTGAAAAAATCTATTGCGCAAAGAGGAAAAAGTGCCGAGATAACACTGAAAGGAATTTTTATTGATTTAGTGCAAGGAGGAGGAAAAAGTGCTTCCTCTGTCTATGGAATGGCCCGAGAATTAGAGTTTGTAACTCTGCCGGATTTATTTTTTGATGCTCCTCCATTCAAAGACAAAGATGAATTAGAAGGGCACATTGCTGGACTGAGAAAAGATTTTAATCTAAATGTACTAAGAGTACTGGAACGGCATCTGCGCCAGTATATGGAATGGCGTCTGCGTACCGGAGTAGAGCACGAAAACAGAAGAAGGTTTATGTTGCAATATTTATTACAGCACTTCCGTATCATTCAGATGTATGTGGTATGGGTAAAACCTTATTTAAGGCATGTGGGACGTTTAAGCATGAAAGGTTCACGCATGCGTTCGGCGGATTTAGTTTCTGCTTTTGAAGGAAGCATGTTAGATATAGAACTGCTGGCCCGAAGGAAAACTAAAGACGGAGCTAACAGTTGTATTTTAGCTACCTTTACTTATCGTACCCGGCCGGAACTGAAAGTGGTGCAGGAAGGCTATCAACGCGGACCAGTACATATTGGTCGAATGTACTTAAACTTACGTGCTTATGCTTGGTCGGATGAACAGATTGAAAATTATACTCGGCTGAAAGAAAAAGAGACCATGATGTTGATGTCGGACATTTCTGGGCAAGTATCTGGAGCGATGGACGCTTTGGGGGAAGAACTAGATCGCTATATCGCTGAAGCGCGGGGAGAAGAATATCAGAAGAAAGAAGAAGGGGGAAAGAAATCTGAAAAGAAAGAAGAGAAAAGTTTCGCGGAGAAATTCTTTGGAGATTTTTATAATCCCAAAGAGGTTAAGGATAAAAAGAAATCTTCCAAACCTTCTTCTAAGAAAGATAAGGAAGCGAAAGAAAAATTAGAGGCGGCGTTGAAAGATGCTAAGAAAGTGGTGGCAGACTGCTGGAACACTTACAATAACTTCAAGAAGTCCAGAGGAATGATTGCTTGGTAAGATTAATGAATAATTTCAAAAAGACAGTTTTATTTTAATTAAATTTCTATTAACCTAATTCTTCCTAAAATCTTTTATACTTCCCCTTATTTCTCTTAAATATGGCTGATGATCTAAAGAACTTGCAACCGGAAGACCGGATAAAGAAGCTGAAAGAGTTAGAACAGCAGAAAAAGAAAGAAATCGAAGATGCGCAGAAGCAAATTAGAGATAGCGAGAAAGAATTGACAGAGAAACAGAAAGTAAAAGAGAAGATCCCTATACCTCAAGTTGCTAAGTCGGATTTAAAGGATTTAACTATAGAAGAGCAGGATATTATTCGCACTCATCGCGGTCTGAAGAAAGAAGTAAAAGGAGAAGTGGAAGAGAAAGTTGAAAGTTTCGAAAAGAAAGATCAAAAAAGCAAAGAAAATTTAGATTTAGAATTCTTAGCCCGAGAAAAAGTAGATTTGCCGCTGCAATTGATGCAATCCGAGTATACTCAACATTTAAGTCGGCGTCCCATGCAGGACCTCTATTCCGAGATGACCAAAATCAAGGAGGCAGTGGAAGATAAAGGTTACGTCAATGCCGAAGAGCAGCGTCGAGTGCAATATTTAAGTTCAGCAGTAGAACGCAAATTGGACGATATTGAGACCGGAAAATATTCTTTCAACGAAGATGTGGCTATGGCCGCTAGTTTAGTACAGCAGATGGGAGCAAAATTGAGAGACGTCTATCATCGAGGAAAGGGAGAAAAAGATAGGATGTATCAAGGATAATATTTTCTAAACTAATCCTTCACCACCATCATTTCTGGTGTTTTTTCTTCCGTAGCGGCTACATTCATTTCTGTTCTCAACCCGTCGATGGTCTTGCTTTTCTGGGCATTCAAATCATTCAGACTCTTCTCTGAAAGCATTTTCTCTGAATTAAGGTGGTCAAACAATTGTTGGTTCAAATTGATACACTTGTAAATCAAATGCACCGTAAGATCGCGACGCCATTCTAGTTTGTTTTGATCCAATATTACAATCAATTCTTTGACTTTATCAAAAGAATTTATCACGCTGTTAAAAACCAGTTCCGTATTTAATGAATCAAGAGTTTTAGTGTATTCACTTCCTTCCGGCTTATGGACCAACACGTACACTTCTCTTAAAATATCTTCTAAAGAAGAGATGTAATTATACAAATCGTTGATTTCTCTCTTATGCACTTCTTTTTGTTCTACTCTGCTGATAATTCTGCTGATATTCTGCCTGAAGACTAACAGAGAGGAACGGACACGGTTGACTTTCTCATGGAAAGACAATTCGTAAATCTCTCCGAGGATAATGTTCTGCTTGATGGAAACAAATTTGGAGGTAACCACTGCCAGCAGCAGGAATCCAAAGATAACTTCAAAAATAACGATAACTTTGAAATAACCCATGGGAACAATATCACCAAAACCGGTAGTGGTTGCAGTAATAAAACTGAAATAAACATGATTTAATATGCCTTGCACTTGACTGTGCGTGGGATTATAGTTTAGATAAGTATTTCCATTACTTAAAAAATAATAAGTTAATCCAAAGATTACTACCAAAGTTACCCACACGGAAAGAATGGCGGCAAAAGAAAGTTTATCGAACCAAGTATTAACTTTCTTCTGGGCAATCTGGTCCACAAATTCATCAATTGGAGTAAAGTTCTTCATCTGCGCCTCTTTTATACTTCTGTTACCGTCAGGATGT
>JBBSWE010000068.1:0-8721 GCA_038046445.1 Nanobdellota archaeon
TTCATATTTTGTATTAATTATAGGTGCATTAGATTGATATTCCTGAACTAATTTGATGTAATCTGCCTTTTTCGCGGCAAGGTGAAAAGGAAAACATCTAGTTAGCCCATGTTGATCAAGAGGGATTATCCGTTCTTCAAATTTAACTCCATAATTTTTAATTGGTCCAATGACCGGAAACATCACTATTTCTGATTTGTCCCATCCGGCTTGATCTTCTGCCGTTTTTAGAAATTCTGGCTTACTGCCCCCGTGCATATATTCACGACCATCTTTAAAAATACTAACAATATTTCCCTCATAAATTCCTACTTGCAGATTTCCGTTCTGTAGGGTAATGAGATCTTCATGAGTGTCAAAGAATTTCCTCTTAATCTCGATGCAGGCATCGCAAACAGCCCCTTCAGCAGAATTTGATGCCGTGATAAAGTCTGCTGCTTCTTTTGCTTCTATTCTTGCATTATTTGGAGCTATACCAAACTTACATTCTTTTAGGATTGCCGCATCAAAGATACCGTCGCCCATAAATATAGTATTCCCCATGCCAAATTTTTCTTTAATATAAGAATGGCGATCTTGTTCAGCAACCAATTCAATGGAATAACCCATATCTTCTATTCTCTTTTTAGAAATAAGGTATCCACGTTTGTCTGCAGTTATAAAAAGTATATTCATTTTATCTTTAATCATCTTTAATCCATCAGAATCATGAGGACCAAAGATTTTATAGGCTTTCCCTTCAGAAGAATACAAAAACTGTCCCGTAGTCATTACTCCATCCACATCAATAATTAAATTATAAGTCATAAGGGTACATCTCTTTCAACTTATTTGATATCATTTGTGCGGGAATTTCTATCCCAGTATACAATTCAAATTGTTTAGCTGCTTGGTGTATGCACATCAAAGCACCAGGAATGATTCTTTTTCCTAGTTGTTCCGCACAACACAATAATCTAGTTTTAGGTGGAGAAACCACCACATCGTAAACGTAATCAAACTTATTAATTAAGTCTTCAGAAAAAGGAGACTCAGCAGAATCCATTCCGACAGGAGTAGCATTAATTAACATATAACCCTGCTGATGTACTAAATCTTCCAAAAGAACTGGTTCAGCACCCGTTTTTGCAGCTAATTTATAAGCATTGGAGTGGGTCCGATTGAAAATAGAGAGGTATCCTCCCAATTTTTGAACCGCAGAACTAATTGCCATAGCCACGCCACCAGCACCAAATAAAAGAATTTTTTTACCAGAAATGTTTTTATCGTGAAGGGCTACTTCCGCCCCATAATAATCAGTATTATATCCTTTCAATTTAGAATCATCATTAACAATAGTATTTACCGCACCAGTATCTACTGCGGATTGGTCCATTTCATCAAGATATTTTATTATCTCTTCTTTGTACGGCATTGAAACTCCGCATCCCCTTACTTTCATGACCCTAATTGCTGAGATTACTTCTTCCAATTCTGAATGAAGAACTTTCCTAGGAAGATAAACGTAATTTAGTCCAAATTGTTCATAAAAATAATTATGAAACTTTGCTCCAAAGTTACCTGGAGAACCAGCAATAGACATACAAAGAATCGTATCTTTATCAATCATTAAGGGGGTTTTGGATAAAATATTTATAAACCTTCTGAAACAAGAGGTTAGATATGGAACGAGACTTATGTCTTTTACTATAAGAATATTGTATCATAAAATAATGAATACAAAAACTAATAGCGAATCTCGTTAATAATGGAACATTTGCAAGATTCGCTAAATAGTAAATCACATGGCGTAATGTTCCATTACTTTTGTGATTTACTATAACAAAGTGAAGCTCTTTATTTTATAGCCTCAATATAGAGACTTACATCAGGAGCAGTATTATCAAAATAGGAAGTATCCCTCATAATTGGTGAAATACTTTGATTATAACGTGATTTTAATATTGTTTTAAATCCTGCTTCACTTAAAAATTGAATTAATTTATTTTCCGACCACCAGTTGATATGTTCTTCAGGACGCAAATTTTGGGTTTCTAAAGAACATTTTTTAATACAAAAGTCTAAAGCTTTCTCTAAGTTATGAGTCTTAAATAATTTATCAACTTCAACGTCATTTAATGGTTGTTGAGCCATATTATGGTAGATGGAAACTTGCCTAGCGAATGACCAAAGAAATAACTGTTGTATTGAAGCCCTAATTGTTGGAAGTTCCGCATATTCTTTATTTGTAACTTGTTTTCTCCCCCTAATCTTTTATTGGGAAAAAACATCTTTATCATTTCGTTTATAACTATCAAATAAATAGATTATATCTGGACATACAATTCTAATAATTCCGCCTTTTTTAAGTTTTAAGTATGCTTCCGAAAATAAATTCATAGCAGATTTATCACTAATATGTTCAACAACATGAGAAGAGTAAATTAGGTCAATAGAATTATTCGGAAAAGGTAATTGTTTTAGTTCTAAGAGGTCCCAGTGAACTGTTTTAGAAGAACTATATTTTTGGTAAAAAGGGGACAGCTTATCTACATTAATCCAAGAAGGGTGACTAAATTTTCCAGCACCGATATTAAGAAATTTTCCTGTAGTTAAGGCTTTCTTCTCTTCAGGATTTATTTTGCTGAATCTGGCTTTAATGCCAAAAATAAGAAAAAAGTCTTGTATTTTTGTTTTAACTAAATATTGGAAATTTACCATTTTGTTTAAATTGTTTCGGGCATATATATAAACTTTGTGAGGGATTTGGCTTTGGTTTGAGCACAAGAGTAATCCATCATATTCTCCTTCTTATCTTCAAAGAGATCAAATAAGATTGATATATCCCTTCTGCTAGGTTCTTAGCATTCTCCTGATTTAAAATGTTAGAATTATCTACAACATTGGAATGATAATACTGCCGCATACAAATACTTCCTTTGTAGCAAGACTTGCGGTAGGCTTGTAGTAGTCTTAACACATCTTTCTCTTTGGGCAGCGTTCGTAAATAGTAAACCTGGTGCAAAATGGCGTCTAAATCCCGCCAATCAGTAATGATATGGACTAACTCCGGGAAGTTATAAAAGCCTCTTCCCAGAACTATCACCGGCGTTTTCAACACTAAAGCTTCCATTCCGCTCGTTCCTGTGAGGGTTATCAATCCTACTGATTTTTTAATAAGATACTTTCCCGGAACAAAAGGAGAGATTAACCGTACTTTGCTTACTTTTTTGATATTTCGCAATTCTGAAATTGGAATTTGCCCTATGGCGGCAGGGTGTTCTTTCACATACAAACAACAACCGGCAGGAAGCGACCGAGAGATGCTTTTAATTACGGAGATTTGGCTTTCTATGAAGTCTGCCCACACCAAACGGTTAGAATCATCTTCTATTTGGAGGGGATAGTAAAAAAAGTTTTCTGTTTCGGGTAATTTATAAAATCCTTTCGTAAACAGGTGTTGTCGCAACAGTCTTAAAAGATATTTATTTATCCCTCTTCCAACTCTGAGGTAAGGAGAATCTTTCTCTATTCTGGAAACTTTAACTCTATCAATCAAATATTTTATTTTGTTAAAGTTTAATGCTGGTTTATATTCTTCTTGTAAAGTTATAGAATTAATTTCTTTATTACACGAAGCTAGCAACCGGCTTACGTCTTCTTCTTCTTTAGGGATTAAAGTAATCTTTTTTTGAGCGTAATAATATTCCAACAAAGTGTACTTACCATAATTATCTCCAGTAAGGCAAAAAGTGTCTACAAATGGCGTAGAAGCTATCCCTAGACAGATTGTCTTTTTCTTTTTTGCGACAATTCCCGAGATAAGTCCAACATATCTTACACAGCCACCAAATAAAATTTCCACTTTTTCTTTGTCTAATATTCGTTCCCAAAAATAAAAATATTTGACCATCTCCAAAAAAGCCTTTTTTCTACTGATGTAGGTGTAATCGACATCCCCAAATAAGACTTTTTCTGCACAGAACTCATATTTTTTCTCTAATAATCCTAATTCTGCAACAACATTTTCTACATTTATTTTTCTCAATTCATCATAAATATAAGTTGCATTTAGACCTATTTTTTCCATTTCTAAGGCACATTCTCGATTATCAGTAACAAAAATGGGTGAAAAATATTTTTTCAGTTCCACATTAAGAAGCTTAGTGAGTACAGCCGCTTCTTTACCAGTACCATCAAACGAGCCGGTACAGAATATCATCTTTGGTTTCATATTTTCCCTTGTTTCCTCTGTACTCCCTATTTAAAAGCTATAAACTAGAAATACACAAGTTTTTTAAAAGGTTTGATTTTAACTTTAATAACGTATAGCGCTTAAAAAGGTGTCTCTGCGCTATAACATCAATCCCATGAAATACTGCACTAAATGTGTCCAGTCGGATACTCGCCCAGGAATCAAGTTTAATGAAGAAGGGGTTTGTCCTCCCTGCCAGTACATGGAGAAAGCAGGCAATATAGATTGGGAAGAAAGGAAAAAAGAATTGGACAATATCGTTCTAAAGTTTAAAACGTTTAATAAATCCGGATACGACTGTATTATTGGTGTTAGTGGTGGCAAAGACAGCAACAGGCAGGCGATGTATGTCAAGAACGTGCTCGGGCTCAAGCCTTTACTGGTATCGTGTGTTTATCCTCCAGAGCAACAGACAGAAAGAGGCGCTCACAACTTAGGTAATCTAATTTCATTAGGTTTTGATGCCATCTCCGTTAGTCCTGCTCCACTGATTTGGAAAAAACTTATGCGCCAAAGCTTTCTAAAATACGGCAATTGGGCTAAATCTACTGAAATGGCCTTGTATGCTTGTCTTCCCAGGATTGCTACCGCATATCATATCCCTTTAATTTTTTTAGGGGAAAACCCCGCCATTCAAGTTGGAGCTTTGGGTGTGGGATCTTTTAATTGGGATGCTAATAAGATGAAAGAAGCTGACACCATCGCGAGTGGACCAGAAGAGCTCATGTCAGAAGATATGGATTTACAAGACATAATTTGGTATAAATATCCCCCTACGGAAGAAATGCTTCGGGCCCATATTCAAATAGTCTATCTTGGTTATTTTTGGGATAACTTTACTAAAGTTGATAATGCTAATTTTTCTATCGCTCACGGATTGGAAATAAGGACAGATATTCCCCAAAATATGGGCACCATTCATTCTTTTGAAGCGTTAGACGATGATTTTGTGTTAATGAACCAGATGATGAAACACCTAAAATGGGGATTTGGCAAAATTACCGATGACGTCTCTGAACAGGTACGATTTGGCCGCATGACCCGTAAAGAGGCAGCCAAGCTAGTTAAATTATATGATGGCAAATGCTCCGACAAATATATCCAGCAATTTTGTGATTATACTGGACTTAGCAAAGAAAAGTTTTGGGAGGTAGCCGAGTCCTTTCGAAATAAAAACATCTGGGAAAAAAATAAAGATAATAAATGGAAGATAAAAATACCTATTAAATAAAAACTATTAAATAAGAATGGTAATTTGATGACAAAAATAAAAGTACTGATTATTGATTATGAACTTGGGAATCTCTCCTCAGTATTTAATGCTATCCAAAAATTAGGTTACAAACCAAAAATTTCATCTAATCGAGAAGATATCCACTCTGCGGATGCATATATCCTTCCCGGAGTTGGCGCTTTTGGTGAAGCAATGTCAAATATTAATCGTTTGGGTTTTATAGACACGTTAAAAGAACAAGTATTGATTAGAAAAAAGCCGTTACTGGGGATTTGTTTGGGAATGCAGATTCTTGCAAAAGATTCTCAAGAAAGCGGCTTTAATAAGGGCTTGGGGTGGGTAAATGGACATGTTATAGCCCTGAAAAGCGATAATGATTTTAAAGTTCCACATGTCGGGTGGAATGACATTAAAGTGATTAGGGAAAGCCCTTTATTCCTGAATATACCTATGACCGAGCTAAATTTTTATTTTGATCACAGTTTTTATATCTCGGGCGAAGAAGAACATGTGAGCTCAACCTGTTTCCACAAAGAAGCGGTAACCACTTCCATCCAAGTTGAAAACATTTTTGGCACGCAGTTTCATCCCGAAAAAAGTCAAAATAACGGCTTACGTATCTTAAGAAACTTTTTGAATTTGGCGGAAGAGAGCGCAAAAAACACCAAAAATATGGAACAATAAAAAATGCTCAAGAAAAGAATAGTTGCATGTTTGAACATTAAAAACGGGATAGTAGTACAAAGCCTTTCTTTTAATAAGTACCTGCCGATAGGAAAGCCAGCGATTGCCATAGAATTTCTTAATTCTTGGGGCATTGATGAGATTATATTATTAGATATGGATGCCACTCCTCAAAAAAGGAAGCCCAATTTTGAGCTGATAAACCTCTTGTCGAAAAAATGTTTTGTTCCGCTTACTGTTGGCGGCGGAATTACCACTGTAGAAGATGTGAAACAGCTGGTACAAAGTGGGGCGGACAAAGTATCTATCAATACTGCTGCAGTTACAAATCCGGTTCTTATTAGCGAGGCTTCAAAGATATTTGGAAATCAGTGTATAGCCGTTTCCATTGATGCAAAAAAAATAAATCGGTCTGATGGTATCTCTTCTTATGAAGTATTTCTTAATTCTGGAAAACAAGCTACTGGTCTAGATCCCATTGAACTGGCCAAGAAAGTAGAAAGTTTAGGTGCCGGAGAGATATTGATAAACTCGATTGATAAAGACGGTTCCAAAGAAGGCTACGATTTGGAGTTAATCAAGGCAGTATCTAATGCTGTTTCCATACCAGTTATTGCTTGTGGAGGAGTAGGGTGTCCACAGCATTTATTAGAAGGGATAGCTTTAGGTAAAGCATCGGCAGTTGCCGCAGGTAACTTTTTTCACTTTACGGAGCATAGTCCTATTGTAGCTAAATCTTATTTACGGAGAAAAGGAATAAATGTGCGTTTAGACACATATGCAAATTATTTGTGGTCAGAGTTTGATAAGCTTGGAAGAATCGCCAAATACTCTGAAGGACACCTTTCTGAGATTAGATTCGAATATTTTCCGAAAGAGACGATTTAAATGAGAAATATAAAGATATGCGTCCCCCCCAAAATGAAATACTGCACCCGATGTTTATACCCCGAGAATCACCCTTTAAATCTCACTTTTGACGAAGATGGCGTATGCAGCGGGTGTAGGATACATGAGGAAAAAGATATTTTAGACTGGAAAGAACGTGGGGAGAAATTACGTCGGATTCTGGAGGGATTCAAAAGCAATTCCAAAAGCAATTATGATTGTATTATCCCCATTAGCGGGGCACGTGATTCCTATTTCATAGTGCACACAATCAAAAAAATGTATGGGATGAAGCCCCTTCTAGTTACGTACAACAAACAGTATAATACTGAGCTAGGAATCAGGAACTTAGCTTATTTGCGTACCTTATTTGATTGTGATATTTTAACTATGACTGTAAATCCTGAAACAGTTAAGAAAATTACTCGAGCTTCTTTACTGAAATGCGGAAGTATTTATTGGCATTGCCTTGCTGGCCAGACTGTATTTCCGGTCCAAATCGCAGTGAAGATGAAAATACCACTTATTGTCTGGGGTGCTCATCAAGGGTGCGATCAAGTAGGAATGTTTTCTCATCTTGATGAGGTAGAAATGACCAGGAAATACCGGAAAGAGCACGATTTGATGGGTTATGAAGCAGAGGACTTCATCGATGAAACTATGGGTATTCATGAGGAGGACGTGCAGTCTTATGTTTATCCTAATGATAAAGAAATTGAAAAAGTTGGGGTGAGAGGAATATATTTAAGTAATTATATTCGGTGGGATTCCAAGAAACAACATGAAGACATGATTCGTTTGTATGGTTATGAATCTTTTCTACAAGAAAGAACTTTTGACACTTATAATGATATTGACTGTTATAATTATTCCGATGTACATGATTGTATTAAGTTTTTAAAGTGGGGTTATGGAAAAGTTACTGATCATGCTTGCCGAGAGATTAGGCTTAAGAGGTTGACTCGGGAAGAGGGTATTGATTTGGTAAGTAAATATCAAAATAAGAAACCAAAGAATCTTAAACTTTTCTTAGATTGGCTGGGGATTACTGAGAATGGCTTTTATTATTTTATAAACCAGCATCGCAACAATAATATCTGGAAGAGAGATAATAATTTCAAATGGAAGCTAAGAGATTCTGTAATAAATCATCATAATGATACAGAGGCAGATAAGGTAAGACTTCCAAAAATAGAAGATTGTGAATTTATTATTACTCCACTTAAAAAATCTCTTTTGAAAGAGAAAAAGTATATCCTTATTGGTCGGGGATATGTAGATGGATGGAAAGCACCTTAATATGAAAATAGAAAATGGGTTAAAGGCAATCTTTGAGAATGTGCATAGCTCCTTCGAAGTTGTCGCCGCAAACATCGTGGGAGCTATTTCCCCGGATGGAGCATCCCCCAATTACGCTCTCGACGTGAACAAGCTAAACTTCGACCTTATGGAGCTATGCACATACGAGAAAAGGATATCCTAAAAATAATTTTGGAGTAAAATAATAATAAACAATTTAAAGAAGATATTAAGAGGTGCTAATAATGGAAACGGAACAAATGAAATTTTGGAAAAGTGATTTTGGAGACGAATTTGCAGTAAGAAACTCCGGGGATTATGATGAACTATACAAAGAAATATTTGGAATAACAATTACAGACTTAAATAAAGAATTCATTTC
>JBBSWE010000069.1:0-6680 GCA_038046445.1 Nanobdellota archaeon
CAAAACTATCTTAGCATTACAAATAGCCAAAGAATTGGGCCGGCCGGTGGTCTGGATTAACGGAGATGAAAGCATCACCACTAGTGATTTAATCGGTGGTTATTCACAAGTAGAAGTTAATTCGATTAGAGATAAATATATTCATAACGTGTTTAAGGATAAAGATGTTTTAAAAGCAGAATGGATTGATAACCCTCTCACTTTAGCTTGTAAGTATGGTTATACTTTAGTTTACAACGAATTTAGCCGTTCCAAAGCTGCCGCCAATAATGTATTGCTTTCTATTTTTAGTGAAGGAATCTTAGAGTTGCCTACCCAGTTTGGAGAAGAGCGTTATGTCAAAGTACATCCTGAATTTCGGGTGATTTTTACTTCTAATTCATTGGAATATGCTGGAGTTCATCGGGCTCAGGATGCTTTATTAGACCGAATGGCTGGAATTTATATGGATTATTATGATCAGGGAACAGAGACAAAAATTATTGCCCAGCAGGCTAAAATTGAGCCAAAACAAGCCGCGGTAATAGCCACTATGTTAAGAACATTGAGAGAAAAACTTCCTGAAGGGAGCGCCTTAGGAACCAGAGCAGGAATAATGGTAGCCCAGGCCTTAAAATTAACTAACAATTTCAATGAATCGTCTATCAAGCAGATGCTAGGAGATGTGCTTACTTCCAAAACCAAAAATCTGCAGCATTATAACGAGCAGATGAAAATCATCAGGAAAATATAAAGGGTGGTAAAATGAATCTTTTTGAAATCCAGGAAAACGCTGTTCCTCAGATTAGAAAATTACTGAATAAAGAGCCGGAAGGCATTTCTTTGATAGAAAAAACAAACGATGGATGGAGAGTGTTATGCGATGTGCTGGATAAAAAATCCATTCCAGAAACCTATGACATTCTGAAGGTTTTTGAGTTTATGTTAGACAAAGATGCCAAGGTTACCAGCTTTAAGCTATTGAAGAAAATCAGAAGAGGAGATATCGGAGACAGCGATTAGATCCAGAGGAAGAAAGAGGAAAAATGGAAATAAACCAAATAATTAGTTTAGCTCACCATTGTTTGCACTTATGTAATAACTCTAATATTGAGGAGATTGTTTTTTCCTATGTTATGGATGCGGATGTTTTTGTTACTACCGATAGTGAATTCTGGGAGAAGAAGTTTAAAGAACATCAAATCGACTGCCGCATTAAGAGACCTGGGGTAGTTAAGCCCGAGGAAAGAATTGTAGTAGACAGTTCTTCTCTTGGAGAGGATTTTGAACTCTGGGAGAAAAAATGGAAAAAACAAGCCCAGGTAGTTTGCATTTACAATATTGATACGTTGAATCCTGCCAAAATAAAAGGATTGGTTGAAACTCATGACCGCATGATTATTTCCGTCAATAACGTAAAGATGCTTTCCGATAAAAACTTAGAGAAAGAAATAGATAATCTCAATCCGGAAATGGTGGATAACTTAGTTAAAAAAGAGTTAAAAAATATTCTGGTCTCTATGCTTCTTACTAATCCCATGTGCGGCACTGATTTAGTAAAAATGCTGTACCAAAAATTTAAAGTGTTTATTTCTCCGGGAACTTTGTATCCAACCTTACATGAATTAGAGAAAGAAGGATTACTGAAATACGAATACCAACTAAAAAGCAAGGTTTACAGCATAAAGGAAAAAGAACAGGCGGAAGTCCTGCTGAAGAAGCATGTGAATGCAAACTATTTATTATCAGAAATACTGATTCGAACTTAAAACGAGAAAAATGGAAAAAACATTTTTCTCTAGTTTAAAAGTGAAAGATACTTTATAAACAATGGGAATTAAAAAAGAAGGAAAACCGGAAATATTAACGAAAGTTTCTACTACGCCGGAGAATGTTTCCAAAGACAGATATCTTTATGTTTACGGAATAACTAATAATAAAGATATTAAGCTGGACTTTAAAGGTTTAAATTACCAACCTATTCAGCAATTAGAGCTTAAGGACATAACGGTTTTATTTAGTTTTTATCCTACCTTACATCCGATAGTAGAAGAAAAAGAAGCCTTGCTTCATGCAGAAATATTAAATAAGCTGGCGGGCAAAATTACTATCGTCCCCATGGCTTTTGGCACGGTCTTTAAAGACCAGGAGATCCTAAAAATAGTCTTATCCAAATCTTATCCTGCGGCCAAAAAAACATTAGAGTTAATTAAAGATAAAATGGAATTAGGAATAAAAGTAATAAAGAAAGAGGGGATGCTGGAAGAAGCAAACCCGGAAATCCTAACCGAATTAAATAAATTAAGTGTGAAAAGTATAGCAGGAGGTAAATTTAGTGAGCGCCTATTGTTAAATAATTCATTTTTGGTGGAGAAAAAAAACTTTGCTCAATTTTCCGACAAAGTGGGAGAATTAGAACAGAAATATCCTAATTTAAAATTCCTCTATACCGGACCTTGGCCGGCATATTCATTTGTTAATATCAACATCAAAGCAGGTTAAAACACCACATGTTCATTATTGACGATTTGCTGTTAAGGACTGTGGGAATTACCTTAAAGCCGTTTGATATGATCTGGATGTTAGAGTTGTTAAGAAACTACGCTTTACAGGAGAAGTATAATATTGAAAAAATCGGCAACAAAATTAAAGAAAATCGTTTGTTGTTTGAAATTGGGGAAATAACCAAAGAAGACTATGAAGAGAAAAATGAATTGCTCCTGGAAGAGCGAAATAGAGCGGAAGAGATAATGGCGAGTTTATCTGAAGATATGAAGATTCAGGAACTTTAAATCGGGGGTTAAAATGGTAGATTCAATCGGTAGGTCCTCTTTTGGAAAGAGTGCCATGGTAGGGAGAAAAAGAGTTAATTTTTTACGCAAAACCATCTTAAAAATGGAGCAATGGCGGGACAAAGCAAGAATAAACTTGTTCCAGCAAAGAAGAAGATATAAGCTAAAAATAGAAGCCAATCAAGCGTTGATGAGAGCAAAAAAAGCAGGGAGATTGCCAAATTTAAATCCCAGCGGCGCCCTCAGCAGACTTAACGACAATGGACTACAGCCAAACTCCAGAAAATTTGGAATAACCCATTCGACTGTTCCAGCAAAGCCAAAATATTCTATTGTTAAACCGGCAAAAAGAATTTACGGCAATAGATGGAAAGCATTAGAGAATAATAGATGGAAACTAGTAGATAAGAAAACGCAACAGAAGAAAGGTGCATTAAAATGAATAATACCCCCTCAAACACGGCCTTGCCGGACCTAATTGACCGCATTTTAGACAAAGGTTTAGTTATCAATGCTGATATTAAGATTGATTTGGCCGGCACGGAAATCCTAGGTATAAAGTTAAGAGCGGCCTTAGCCAGTTTTGAAACTGCAGCTAAATTTGGTTTGGCTTTTCCTTCAGGCACAAACTTAAATGCGCCGGCATGGAGACAGCTGGAATGCAGTCCAAAAGCATTTTGCCCCGATTGCGGTCAGCCAGTCTTTACCAAACAGGAACAAAACTGTTCCTGCGGCTGGAAAAAGTTAACTTTAAAGCAGGAAGATAAAAAAATATTGGAGATTCAACATGAAAGCCATAATCCAAAATGCAACCTTACGAAGAATTGATGATATCTGGAAGAAACACAAGCCCCAAGGCTTAGGCTTTAGCGATAATGATGTGGTTATTGTTAAGTTAAAAACAGCCGATGGCAAAACGTTTGAAGAGGATTTTTACTGCCGCCTGAAAGGGGATGGAACAGTAGGGCATAGCATCACCAAAGCCAGTGAGAAAAGACAAAGAAATATACTAAATTTTATCAGGAAATATATCAGTAAGGAAGAAAAATATAATGTTCGGGAAAATATTAACAAATGGAAAGGCCGAGAAGTAGAAGTGGAAGAAATTGAGGGCGGATTTGCCATAAAGCTTTAAATGGGGAACAGTGAAAATGGGAAACAAAGAAAATATTTTAAGGTACCTCTTAAGGTTTGGAAAAGGAAATAAATATGAGTTAGCGAGAGTATTCAAAATAGGGACGGAAGAGGTAATAGCCGATTTTAGTGCTTTGGAAAAGGAAAGAAAAATAGAGCTTGAGGGTGGTAAAGCAAAGGTTATAACAACTTCAAAACATAAATAACTTAAAAGAGAGGCTAGGGAGTCAGAAGAAATTGAACCACCAACAGAAGTGGAAGAATTCAACAAAGAAAAAATATGGTTAAAGAAAGCGAGTTAAACGAAAGTTGGTTGGTGAAAATCCCGGTATTAGGTTATTTTTTTAGAAAAACAGCAGAAAATCGAGAAGCGCTGGAAAGAACATTAAAGACGGGAAAAGAAACGACCGGAGAAACAAAAGAAACATCTTTCCTGTGGCTCTTTGGAATCACTTCCGATAAGACCTTCCGGCCATTAGAATCTAAAAGAATTAAGAAGGAATAAAATGGGAAAAACATGGCCACCGCAAAAGCAAAAATAACCACTGGAAAGCTAAAAGCAAAAGTGAAGTATCCTCTAGTGGGAGGTGCTGAATTAGAAATTGGACCGATCAGTAAACTCACTGCTTTAGTTAAAGTTCCCTTTTTATTTTCGGCAAAACTTTTTGGATTTTTAAAATTAAAAAAAAGAGGAAAAGAAAAATGATTACAAGGAAAAAAGATGAAAAAGAAGAAGGGATTACTGAAAGCTTCTTAGGCGGCATTCCTCTCTTAGGAGATTTTTTTAAGAAACTAGGAAAAACGGAAACGTTCAAGAAAAGATTTGAAGAAGTAGATGAACAAATCAAAGAGAACTTGAAGAAAGGAGAAAAGAAAAAATGGGGATTTGAAGCAAATTTTTCAGTTAGGCCCATCATGAACGAAGTAAGAAAAGAGACTTCTGAACTCTCCGTACATGAAGATTATTTTTATGGAAAAAAAGGCAATAAATTAACTTTAGCGGTGAAAGTTCCTCAGGAAAAAGTAAGTTGGAAAATAGACGGTAAAAATTTACACCTTGAAGCGGATAATTTTGAAAAAGAAATTGAGTTGCCGGGTTATTTTAAAGAAGTTAAAAAGAAACAATATCGAGAAGGAATTTTAGTGCTGGAATTAGCAAAATAGAGGTAAGAAAATGTTCGATAACTTGATTAAAATTGCTTTGAAATCCGCCTTAGAAAATCCGGAAATAAGAGAAAAACTAAGAAGAAAAAGTGAAGAGATAAAAATTAATATTATGGAAACAGAAAATAAGAACAATAAGATTATTGATTTGGACAAAAATAGTTACAAGGTGCTGGAAGAATGACCATTAAAGTTGATTCTGATAATCTAAAAGAAGGGCTATTGGGCTTAGTGGTTGCTTTGGTGGAAATTATTAAAGATGTTCTGCAAAAACAGGCTATTTATCGTATAGAATCAAACTCTTTAAGAGAAGAAGAGGCAGAAAAACTAGGTTTAGCGTTTATGAAGTTGGATGAAGCTTTAGAAAAAATCAAAAAAGAAAATAATTTAGAAAAAACAGCAGATAAAATCAGGGCAGATTTGGATGGTTTAGTTGATGATGCTTTAACAAAATTAATTGATCCTTTATTATTGGAGGCCAAAAATGCCCCATGATGCTTTTTATGTTTATGGCATAGTCAAGTTTGGAATCAATTTGGATTGGCAAGAAACCGGTATCAATGAAAAAAACGTTTATATGCTTAGCGAAGGAAACTTTAGCGCTTTAGTTCATGACTGCGAAGAAAAACCTTATCCCACCGAAGATCCTAACCAGATTAAAGAGATGATACTTACTCACAATAGGGTCCTTGATCGAGCCATGGAAGATTTTGAAGGAGTAATTCCGCTGTCTTTTAACACCATTATCAAAAAGGGGGCAGATTCAGCTCAGGTTAATCTCAAAAAGTGGCTACATGATGACCAGGAAAGATTAGAAAGAATCTGGAATAAAGTAAAGGGAAAAAGGGAATATGGAATAAGAATTTACTACGAGAAAGATAAATTAATTCAGGAAGCTTCTGAGCACAAAGATATTAAACAAATTGAAAGAATTTTAGAAGCAAAGGGGCCCGGCTTAAGTTACCTTTTACAGAGTAAAGCAAAAGCAAAAACCCAGGTAGTCTTTCAGGAAAAAGTAAATAAGTTAAAGCAGGAGTTTTATGGGAAAATTAAGAAAATAACGGAAGAATTGGTTATTAATCCTTCCCGAATTTCTCTCGAAGAAGAAAAAGAGGTGCTCTTAAGCTTATCAATCTTGCTCGAAGAAAAAGAAATCAATAAAATTAAAGAATTTTTAGAAAAAAGAGGGGAAGATTTTCCTTTTAATTTAGCTGGCCCTTTTGCCCCTTATTCTTTTGTAGAAAGTGGATGAAAATAAAAAAATGGAAAACAGCAATAAAATAGGAATTGTAGAATTAATTGACCGAACTCTGAATAAAGGGGTTATTTTAAATGCTGATTTAATCATTACCGTGGCTGATGTTCCTTTGTTAGCCGCAAATTTAAGATTAGCTTTGGCCAGCGTAGAAACCATGTTAAAGTATGGAGTGATGAATGATTGGTTAGCTCCGCAATATATGGGTAAGAGAAAAGATGAAAAAGAAGAAGTGATGAAGTTGAATCCACCCCAAAGTTGTTCAGTGGGAGAAGAAACAAAATAAATCTTTCCTAATTCTGTATGTGCATAGCGTCTTCGAAATCCTTGCGGTATTACTTGAAGAGCCACATCCC
>JBBSWE010000070.1:0-5313 GCA_038046445.1 Nanobdellota archaeon
TGGCTTTAGATAAAATAATCAAATGGATTTCGACCTGATGACGCTATGCACATACCTAATTCCACAACTTATAACGCAAAATTACGGCAATGCCGCCCAAACCGTTCAATTTCTTTCCGCTTTCCTGTTCCGCAGATAAAATATGAATTTCGCCTTGAGAAGAATCGACAATTTTCATCAATTCGTCAAGTTCTAGATAATTTCCGGAAGCTCTTTCTTTGGCTACGAACTCATCCGTTAGCAAGAGTTTGGCAGCGGCTCCTCCTTCGATGGCTTTTTTACTTTCAGTAAAGCCATATACAGCCAAACCTTCTTTGTTAATTTCGTTTAATAACTCTTCCATCAACATCTTTTCTTTACGTAAGCGAGAAGATTTCAATAGGGGAGCTAGTTCCGGACGTTTAACTACTTCATCTAAAGAAGTTTCTTCTACATCAGAACAAATAGCCAAAACAATTTTTTCTTTTAATACGGAATTATTAATGCGCTTGAACAAGTCTTCTTTATAGAAAGCAGGAGAAGCAATGATTACATTCTCTGGCTTGATTCTTTCATAATACCCCTCTAATAATTTTATTATTTCTTGATAAAAATCTTTCTTAATCGAGTCGTCTTTAGATTTCTTTTGTACTTCCCCTTTGATTCTAGTTAAAATTTCATAACCGGATTTTTTAGTAAGAGCAAATAAAGCTTCTTCCCGATCGAATAAACAAATTAGGTAGGCAGAACGCTTTTCCGTAGCTTCTTTTAACTTGTTTTTTTGGTATTCCAACCAGTTCTTTTTTTGTAGAATAAAGTCCGTTCCTGGTTCCAAGGAAATAGCGTGATAAGAATCTTTAGGAAGATCTTCTGGTCCTTCCTTAATTTTCCCGTTCACTCTCAGTTCATTTCCGGCGGCAGAAAATTCGATAGTTTCTGCTTCCACGGTTAGAGTTAAGGTCTTTTTTATTACTTTGGCGTTCTCTCCATCGCCGATCTTCATCTTTCGAGTAGTCTTACCTTTAACCAAATCTCCTGGATCGATCAGATGGCTTAAATACCATAAATCTTCCAAGTCATTCACTCTTAATTCTACTGTTCCTTTCCGATAATCGGCATGACTGATCTCCATAGTTTAAGTAAGAAAGAAAGGGGTTATAAAAAGGTTATTGGAAAAAATTACCTAGAGACCTTTATCGGAAGACCTTGTGCCCAATAAAAAAGATCGTGTCCCGTATGGCCACCTAAATGTGCTGGCAACAGTTCGTAACGAATTACGCCATCGTATCCTAAACTTTCTAATTCCGAACGAAATCTATTTTCCGCTTCCTCTAAAAATTTAGGGTTAATAATCGGAAAGGCGTTTGCACTCCGCACAAAACCAGTCGAAGCAATTTCATGATTTCGTCCAGTGGAAGGAATACTTTTTAACTCTTCCAAACTACCGGGAAACAAGACCACATCGGAAATATCTTCTGGCATTCGACTTAAAGTCAGAGAGAAGTTTATAAGAATTTATTTCCTGTAATATATATTTGAAAGTGAATTATTTCAAATGCTTATCGCAATTAAAGCAAACCATTTTAACTTGTCCCTTAGAATTAACTTCATATTCAGATAATCCGGTATTATTTGCTACTTTGGGTTGAATCAAATCAGAAATGTCTTTTTTCTCTAACAGCGATCGGAACACGATTAAGGTTCCGCCATGAGTTACAACCAAAATTGTATCTTGAGAGTGTTCTTTAATCAATTCTTTAAGAAATTTCTTTACCCCCTTCTGCACTTCGGCAAAACTTTCTCCCCCCTCGGGAGTTCTAAAATATTCATTCCCTTCGTCGGGCAAGGCTTCCCAGTCAGACTTATTTCTCTTTGTACCCTGAAAAATGCCCAAATTTCTTTCACGAATGCGTTTATCCAGCGTCAGTTTAGTTTTGAGGTGATATTTTAAAATTTCTTGGGTGGTATCCACACATCGTGTCAAGTCACTACTGAAAGCATAATCAATTTTTAACCATTTCAATCGTTTGGCTAGTTGTTGGGCTTGTTTTATACCTAAGGGGGTTAATTTTCCGGGCAGCCAGCCTTGAATTATACCTGCCTTATTCTCTTCTGTTTCCCCGTGGCGGACTAAAAGCAACCTCATAACAAAATGATTTTAATTAGAATTAATAAAACTTTTTACTTTGGTTCAAAGGTCTTTACTCCTTCTACATATCCTAATTTCAAAAGCAGAGGGGCAGCACTTTTAGCCAAATAAGGATCGATATGATGTATTACTCTTTTAGGAAATGCTTCTAATTGTTTTTCCATCTCTCCAATCATTCTTTCTTCAAAATCTTGTACAATCCAACGATAAGAAGAAGTAGCTTCGTAATGATCTCCTTTATTTATTACTCGTAGTACACTATCAACCACCGGTTTACGATTTCCTTCGGCTTTTTCTATCTTGCCACATAAATGAATCTCTTCCCCTTCTTTTCTAACTTCCACAAAGAATTTACGCTTAGCGAAATAATATTTTGGCACGGCTGGATTTAATCCGGAACGACGTTCCCGACACACCACTTTTCCGTCCAAACCAACGGTGTTATAAGAACAAACAGCACAGTGTTTATGATTCGGATAAAATCTTTCCTTGCTTACTCCTTCAATATATCTTTCTAATAATTTTAACAACTCTGGAAGATCTTTTTCAGAACGAGTAGTAGTAGTACTTTCATCACGAATTAAATTAGTATGACGATAAATGATACGAGGATCAGGAATACTTAAATCTAAAGGAGTTCTCCATTTTCGTTGATAGAATTGTTCTTGAGCTAAGGTGCAATATCCCAATAATTTTAAAGTAATGGAAAGGCTTTTAGATAATTCTATCGCTTTTTCATCAGTGGAGTCTGCTCCGTGACCAAACAAACTCGGCTCATCGATTATTCCTGCTCTTAATTCTGGTAGCTTTACTTTAAGTATTAAATCTTGAAAGGTAAAGGCTACATCCCTATCTATGAATCCAAGAATAGGTGCCCCCTGCAGCAAAACAAGATTATAATAATTTTCACCGGCCGTACGTAAGTTTTTTCCCGCCCAAAAATCTTGTCCCTTATAACTTAAGGCCAGTTCTTCATCGGCATAGCTCCCTTCTTTAGCAATTCTGCACCAATCTCCAAACAAAGCTCCACCAAATTTTTCCGGGGAGGAATAAGCTAAATATAACCATAATTCTTCTTTATCCATCATCTCCGCTGTCTTTAATCTCGGTCCAGCTCGATGTTGAAAAGGAAATAATCTTTTTACTTCTGGATCACGCAGGTTAAACAAATGTCTTCTTTGTTGAGAAAAGAAGATGGCTTCGGCCGCAGCAATGCTTCTAGGAAAATGAGTTAAACCGGATTTTTTTAGGTAATAAGAATAAGGACAACGAAAAAAGGTTCTGATGTCCGCCTCGGAAATACATTCTTCTAATTTCATAAGGTTAAGGTTTTCCTCCGTTCTGGAATTAATACTTTAGTGTGTTTAGCCACATCATTTACGAAATCTCGTGGGTCCATACAATGATAAGGGATAATAGTACAATTAAATTGTTGCAGTATCTCACGAGTTTCTCTTCGGTTAAGATGACCAGTAACGTGCACTTGATGCATATTCTTAACAATTTGTTCTGCCAGTAAATTTCCCCGTAATAAATAATCAACCTGCGGTCCGTCGTACATCCCGAAAGCTTTTAGGATTTCAATCTGCCTTTCTTCTTGTACTTCCATCTCTTTGATCCAAGGACCGGGATGAGAACGAATGTAAATACTATGGGGTGCGGGACGAACTTCTTCCAAAGTATCAATCATACTTCCAAAAGGAAGAAATACTAAAAATTTGTCTTGATTTTTTTTCAGATCTTCAACAGACACACGTTGACTTTTAGAGAAATGGTCTTCCCATCGCTCTAACTCTAGAAAGCGACGTTCCCAATAAAAATAATCTCTTTCCGCTAGCTTTTCTAACCCTTCTTGGTCTAATCTTCCTTTGTTTTTTTTGGGTAAATAAATTCCCAAATATTTATTCTCCAAACGTGGATAACCGTTGATGCCGTTAAATTGTTGTAAATACAAAGCCTGAGAAGGAGGAACCACCAACATTCTTCCGGTGCTTTTAGCTGCTTGATACAAAGAAGTTAAACGATCCAAATCTCGCGGAGGATAGGCGATAGAAGCAAAAGATTTATTTTTAATCAATTCTGATACGGTATCACGAACGTCTTCTTCTGTTCCTTCGTGATCGAAATGTAATAAGGAACCTTCCCAAATTAAATAATCAATATTTGCTTCTACTAATTTTTTAACAAAATTTTCCGTATCTTTTTTTCTTCTTCCTCTTAGACGTAAATCACCGCTTATTCCAACCTTGCCAGCAGAAGTTTCCCATAAAAATCCGCAAGCTCCGGGAACAGAATGGTCTACTGAATAGGGGGTGATAGACATTTCTTTTATTTGAAAAGGTTCTCCAGAACGGAAGCAACGAAAATCCCGAGGAAAAATTCCCTCGTCTCCTTTAACAGAATTTATCTCCCCAGTAGCGTCCAGGACCAAAGAATGTTGATCATATAAATCTACAAACTGATTATTTATTTTTCCGCTCATATATTGCCATAAATACATTATGTACATAGAAAGAGAGTGAGTATGAATGGGAAGATCGTCCCTCAATAGATTGAGCCCGCCGATATGATCATAATGGGCATGGCTTAAAATCAAAGCATCTATGGGAAGTTCTCCCACTTTATTTCCTCGAAAAGCTTCATCATCATGACGATACAAATTTGGGAAACGGGGAAAAAGTTCTAAAAATTCAGAAATGTTCAGACGTTGAAAAGAACGCGCTTTGTAAGGAAACCCGTAAAAATCGTTAGTGTGATCTGGACGTTGACCAAAATCAAAAAAGAAACGAGGTTTTTTTTCTTTATCTTCCACTAATAATTGTACTCCTCCCAACTCCCCTTGTTTGTAATCATCTACTCCTCCATAAAAAGTCAATTCTAAAGGCATAAGCTCGCTTTCTGCGCCTTAAATATTAAGATTTAGTCCTTCTAAAATATAGGTTAAAAGCAGTTATAAGGCCTTCCGAAGGAGCCAATAACCACTTTGAGGTAACAAAACCACCGAAAGGTTTAAATAGTAGTTGCTATTCTAAAGTGATAAAACACCTAAAACCACCTCTTTTCCTTGACGAACCGAAGTTTTGGTTTGTCGGGGTTTTATATTCACACTTAAGCTTGGTTTGGACCGATTTCGCAAGAAAGGAGCTCAAATCAAGCTTATCCTTCCTTCAATCAATTTTGAAGCG
>JBBSWE010000071.1:0-3301 GCA_038046445.1 Nanobdellota archaeon
GAGTTGGGAGTAGTGCAAGAAGCAATAAAGGAAGGTATAGAAATTAGATGTTAAAACCTAAAGAGAAAAAAGAGATTGGACTGATTTTTGCTTCGGTGTTAGTGGTAGTAATAGTAGGAATGCTTACTACTACTTTAGTCGGTCGGGAGCAGAAGAATTTTGCTGGCGCCGCTACTACCCGAGTGTTTAACTCTCCGGATAATGTCGGTGCACTTTCCTTATTGAACGAGAAATGTCATGCGGTGATTGATGATGGAGATTGCAACACTATTTGTAACACCAATATCTGTGTCCCTCTGGAAGAGAATTGTGATACTTCTAAGCCATCCAACCAATGCTATTGCTGCGAGGTGGAAGGATGAGAAGAATTCTATTAGGATTAATAATTTTATTATTGATTCAGTCAGTAGAAGCCACTATTCTTAGTGAAGATGATTTCCAGACATTGTACGAAAATGCAGATAATTACTGGCAACAATACCGTTGTTATGGATATGATAAAAAGTGTTTTGGAATAAATAATGTTGTAGAAGTAGATAACATGCAAAGTAAAATAAATTTTATAAATTCAATTAATAATAATTTTGGAGGGATTAATCGCCTTCCGGATAATTGGTTTCTCTTAGCCGAACCGAAAGCGAATAATTTAGGCGATACAAAAGAACAAACGTACGTTTTCATCGCTTTTGTATATTCTAATACGTCCCACATTTTTACAACCAAAGTATCTCATGATGATGATTTGGTAATAGTAGTTGATTATGGTATTCAATCTGAAATACCTTATGACTTTGTTCGACCATTCCTTCAAAATACCTACAAGAACGATCAAGATTTATCTATTTCATTTAAACAAGGATGGCAGAAAGTATTCTTGATTACGGATCAAGCCGATGCTCCAAACTATCTTTACTTTAAATCAATACTTTCTTCCGACGCACAACTTGCTATTTTTGATGATTACATCGATTGGAAGAGTAACGCTGAGGAGGTGGAGAACGCATTAGCAGAAAGATATACCATACATTATGCTATTGACCCTACCAACAGTGATAATTACGATTTTAGATGCCTCTTTAAGCCATTAGACCCTTTATGCAGTAATGCCGGGAAGAAATGTGGTACAAATCAGATTTTTGTCCAAAGTTATATTCTTCCAGATAAGAAAGAATCATCAAAAGGTTGTTGCAAATCAGATCAATGTACTTGGAATGAAGCATGTTATGATTATGGAAAGAAAGATTCTGACGGAAGTTCAGATGTTTGCGGAGATAATAATAACTGGTATAGATGTAATACGGAAATTCAAGGAAATTCCGGAAAGTATGTAGAAAGTGCAGATGGAAAGATATTAACTTGTCTGCCTACGGGATGGGGAGAATGTACTTTTAATCAGGTATTAGGTCCAAACAAGGAATTTTTCTGTGATAGTGATAAAAGGATTATTCCAAATATGCCCGGTACAAGTTGTGATAGTTCTAAGAAAGATAACGTAATCCTTTGGAGTTACTTCCTACCGGGAAACGCAGATAATTTTGCAGATTTGATTAATCCCGATAGAGTGGGCTGCTGTAAGAGCGATCAATGTTATTCTTCTAAGGGATGCATCGATTTTGACAAAACCACGAGTACAGACGACAGTAGAAATATGTGTGGTAAAGACAACAATTGGGACATTTGTGGAACAGAAGTATCAGAAACAAAAAATACTCCCAGCGACGGCGGTAAATATTACTGTGACGGAACGAAATGGATCTTGAATGAGAATTGTACTGATACCAGTAAAGACCTTAACGGAAACAAGTTAAAAGGCTGTCAAGACCCTTCCTGTAAAGATCAGATTGGAGCATATTTTAATAGCAAACTTCTTGACCTTACAAACTATAAGCAAGATAAGCCCACTTGCCTAAATAAAAAAGACGATTGTAAGTGTGAATTTGGAGTAGAAACAAAGTGTGATGATGGATTTGATAACGATGGAAACCAACCAACAGAATATATGGGTGAATATGGAATAGATATATTTTTACATGATTTATATCCTAATAAAAAAACAGATTTAAGCAAAGTATTGTCAAGCATGGTTAGAACCAAAGATGATGGTGCTTTAGGAAGAGTTGCATATTCACAAGATACACCTGAAGATTTTCAGATAGCACAAATATATACTAACAATATCCTTATCGACTGCTTCGATCCTAACTGCCTCAAGATAGGAGCTAAAGGACCCGGCAAAGCCACTTGCTGCATTGCAGATAAACAGGAAGCCACTTGCGGTTCCGATCATGAACTCCATGAAACTAACTGCTGGGAAAGGGGAATAGGCGGAACTAGCGGAGATGAAGATAACGATGCCCTATTCAATTGTCAAGATCCGGATTGCAACGACCAACTCTGTGGCGGTACTGGAGATAGGGACAAATGGCGCTGCTCCAATCAGGTCTGCACTCCTCCCCCCACCGCCGGACCAGCTCCGGTAGTCAAGATCCTAAACATTACTTTCTTTACTTACGGAGATTTGCTGCAATTCCTGCATAAAGGAACGGTAGTTAAAGAAAACGGAGATTGTAATTCAGTCTGCCAAAGCAAGAAAATGCTGTGTGGCTTCGCGCAAGGAGGAAGAAAGACCTGCCAAGATACAGACAGCACTTATTGCACTTGTTATCCTTATTTATCCGGTGCAGAGATTAAAGATACTCCTTCCACTATTGAAACCTCTTCTACAACTTCATCCTCTTCTGCTAACGGAACGTCTTCCGCCACTTCAACCAGTATAAAAAATAAATATATTAATCCCAATCTTAAAAAAATTCAAATAGGAATAATCAATGGTTAAGAAACATAAAACTCATCCCTGGGACGAAACTTTAGTCATCACGGTAATGGTAGTCTCCGCTCTTTGCGTTCTTATTTTATTAGCCAGCTACATCTCTTCTGCTGGACAAGCAGTTAAACTTCCCTACAATCAAGCGACCATAGAAAGCCTGTTAAGCATGATGAATAGTGCCGATATCGGCAGCGGCAATGCTAAAATGATCTGCAACGTCGAATGTACTCGCAGATATGAAGTATGTATCGCTGCCCACGATGGAGATAAACTGGTAGACTGCGGTGCGAGAATTACGGGCAATTACACTTGCTTGTGCAGCAATCCAAGTAGAGTGACGGGAGCGATACCGACAGGAGGAATAATAGTTCCTCCGAAAAGTCCCGTGGATAAATCCTGCTTAAGAACATTTTGTAAAAGTGGTGAACGTTGTGTAAGTGGAAAATGTGTTTCGATTTATAAAAAAGCAGAAGT
>JBBSWE010000072.1:0-6432 GCA_038046445.1 Nanobdellota archaeon
TTCTGCGAGTTAACGATATTTATTCCGTAATAGAAACGAGTGATATTACAATTTTTGATGACTATATTGCTTCTTCCGCTTAGATAGATTCCCGAATCGGTTCCCGCTCCGCTCAACAGGTAATTTTGGCAGTCTAAAGTGACGTCATCGGTAGCGATTACGATCGCATTTCCGCCGCTGGAACAGTTCAAGTTCTGATTTAATTTCACGTCCTTACTGATAGTGACCGGGCAGACAGAGGTGATAGTTCCGTTAGTGGAAGTTAAAGGCAGATAATCTCCGCCAGTAGAGATGTTGCGGTTATAAGGAATCTGGGTATCGCCGATGCCATCATCGCTATCATTATAGGGGTAAGCGTTCAGTCCAGAATCCGTGCCAGTGTAATCACTCCAGAAATTTCCTCCGGTACAATTTCCTCCCACAATGTTGGTTACGGCACTGCAACTATAAGAAATATTCCAGATATTGCTGCTTGACGCTCCGGAATAAGCATTATTAGTATTATTAAATTCATTATTATAAATACTATTATTAGACGATGAATTAAAGTATGCTCCCCAATTGAACTGGCTGTATAGATGACTATTAGTCAGATTATTCCAGTTGGAAGATCCTTCTAAGTAAATTCCATAACTATTATTGTAAATGCTGCTATTTTGGATAAGGTTGGAATTAGATGAATTGATTAGAAATAATCCGTAAGTGTTATTGTAAAAAGTATCGTATTGGAAAGTGCTGTTGGTAGTTTGAGTGAAATAAGTTCCATAAGTAGAACCATAAACCGCAGTGCGATTGACAGTAAGGTTATTAGAGGAAGAAGCATAAACACCGTAAGTAAAATTGATTAAAGTACAATTATATATCTTTACGTTCTGACGGCCGGAAAGCTGGAAAGCCGCCCCGCTGCCGCTGCCGAAAAGAGCATTCCCGCCGCAATTGATAGATAAACTGTTGCTTTGAACCGTGAAGCAAGTGCCGTTAGAAGTGAGATTCCGGGCCAGGTTTAGATTAGTAGTAACATTACCGCAATTTATTATCAAAGGCAGATAGTCTCCATAAGTAGTGGTGTTGATATGGTTTGATTCATTAAACGGAAGCAAGGTATCGCCAATTCCATCTCCGGAAATATTATGTGGATAAGCCCCCGTACCATTATCTAATCCCTGATAGTTATGCCAGAAATTTCCTCCCAGACAGGATCCCCCCAATACATTTGTTCCGGAAGTGCAGTTATAGCTGGTATTATAGGTGTTATTTCCATCATCATAAATATTATTAGTATTATCAAACAGGTTGTTATAAATCAAATTATTGTTAGAAGAACTGAGGTTCATCCCGATCCGGTTTGATTGGATTTGATTGGCAAAGAGAGTATTATTATAGGACTGGGCCAAATATGCCCCTACAGCCGCACCGGAATCCTGAAAGATATTATATTTAAAATAAGATAAATTAACTTGATTGATATAAAAACTGTAATCTCGACTGCTTTGCAAAGTATTATAACTTAAATTACCACTGGAAGAATTTTGAATTAAAATACTATAATTATTGTTTTGGAAGATGTTCTGGCGGACTTGACCCAGCCCCGAACTATTGCTCAAGATACCCCAACTATTGTTAATAATGGTATTATTGGTAAGATTAGCAGAACCAGCACCACTTAACAAAATTCCTGTAGCAAAATGTTGAATTTTACAATTTAATAGTTTGGTGTTAGAATATCCAGTAATATTTATCCCCACTCCCGCCCCTCCGCCGGACAAAGTGTATCCCCCGCAATTGATGGTCAAATTCGCGGCGATGATATTAAGACAATTCCCGCTGGCAGAAAGATTGCCGGATAGAGTGATAGAATTACCGATACTTCCGCAGGAAAGATTGGACTGGATTAAAGGCAGATTATCTTGATTGCTTCCTCCGGTAATATTATAGGCAATATCTCCCAATCCATCGCCATCGGCATCGCTCCCAGCATAACCGCTCCAGAAATTTCCACCCAGATAACTTCCCCCGAGGATATTTGTTCCGCTACTTTTGCTGGTGTTCCAGAAATTTGTCCCATTATCATAAGCGTTAATTCCCCCGGTGGTGTTGCCGATATAATTATTATAAATGCTGTTATTAACAGAATTGTTCAGATAAAAGTTATAACTGCTGAAATTAGAAACGACACTGCTGCGCACAGTATTATTATTAGAACCATTAAGATAGAAGCCATAAGCTCCTCCATACACCAAGATGTTTTCGAAGAGATTTTTAGTAGAGCCGCTAGTTAAGACGATGTTTTGGGTGTTATTGTGCACGGTAACGGTAGTAGCATAGGGCACCGAACTGCTGTTAGTTACATTCTTAAAATAAATGCCGTAAGTGTTATTATAAATCTTTATATTGTCATTACTACCAATAGTAATCCTCCTGGAATTATAAGCATATAATCCATAAATACTGCCGGAACTATTGGCATCGAAAGGAATATCATAAGAGTTGTTCAACATCACATTCGCAGCAGAGTTGTTATAAATCTCTGCTCCACGTACATTAACATTAGAATTATTCATGAACAAGCCGATGCTGTTGTTATAAATTCTTCCCGTAATTCCGTAAGAGCCGGAGCTGTGCGCATCAGCTAGATGGTATCCATATTTAGTATTATTAAAGACAAAATTATAATTGGAACTGTTGCTGCCTAAATCGCTCAAAATAGAACTGATGACCTGTACTCCGGAAAAAGTATTGCTGTAAATATTATTATTATATAAGCTGTTGGAATTAGAGTTGTTGATTAAAACACCCTGATAATTGGAATAGATCGAGTTGGAAGTGATGGTGTTACCTTCCGAACTGTCACCCAGATAAATTCCGGCCACGGTCTGGTTGCGGATAGTATTAGATATAATGAAGTTATTTCCTCCGCCCACTTTTGCACTCTGTAAATAGATTCCGTATTCCTGCGAAGAGATATTTTCGTTGCTGATGGTACTGTTCCGGATAGTAACATCGCTAGTTAATACCCCCAAGTAAATTCCGCTTTTGTTATTGTCGTGAATCGTAACGTTGGTTAAAGTGATATTGTAAGCGTTCTGGATGAAAATACCGTAAGTGAAATTATATAATTCGCAGCCGGTAATAGTTATATCATGCACATTCATGATTTCAATCCCTCTCCGATCCAAAGCGCCGTTAGGACCGGCTCCTCTAAAGATGGTTCCCTGACAAGTTAGAGAAGCTCCATTGCAAACCATCGACAGGCCTTCTCCGGAAGTGCTGGGGATCACCCCACCTGCCTTAATGGTGTCCTCGCAAATCATGCAAGGAGTCTCGTTGCACTGCGCCACCAAAGGATAAGAATCTCCCGTATGGGTGCCAAAGATATTCCCCCCCATATAAGGAATAGCGGTATCTCCCAATCCGTCTCCGGAAGTATCTCTTCCAGTGTAACTATTCCAATAATTTCCTCCCAAGCAGGAACTACCAATAATGTTGGTAGTGTTATATCCTAACTGCCCATAAGTAGAACTGTTCCCGGGATAAAGAGTATCGCTGCAGGTGCGGTTGTAATTCCAGAAATTGTTGCTAGAGCTGTCTTCACAAGCTTCATTGCTCACCGCCGAGCCATTATTAGTGATTTTGTTGTTCCAGATGGTATTGTAAGTGCCAGAATTCAGGCCATTATTCATGCCGCTGATATTCACGCCGCAAAAACTGTTTTGGAAAACGATATTATTGTAAACGGAACTGTTCGTAGCATTATTGAGGTCCAAGCCGTCGCTGTTATTGTATAAGAAATTGTTCACGATTTGAGTGCGGTTGGATAAGGTATCGACCTTGATTCCATCTGCAAAATTAGAGATGTTACAGTTGCGGATAGTAACGTTATTTTTTCCGCTGACCTTTATCCCCGCCCTTCCGCTGCAGCCGCCAGAACATTGGATAATATGATCCTGACAGTCGAAGATGATATTATTTTCATCGATACTGAAACCATCCGTACCGGTACAATAGAAATCATGGCCGATATTGCTGATGGATTCTCTCACCGAGATATTACAAGTGGTGACAGATTCCACTTTGACCCCTTCCAGGCCGACCGCCGCGCCGGTTAAAGAATTCTGAGAAGCAGAAGGGTTAGAAGCCAGATAAATCGCTCCCGAAACGGCTAGAACTAAAGCTATCAGTACACCAATCAGGGCCACTACCCCTCTTTTTTTCCAGTTCATACTTCCTCTTTTCTCGTTCATGGTTGAATGGTTAAGGTATTTAAACTTTTAGGTTATTTTTAAGTCAGGTTTTATTGGATTTATCTTCTGCAAATTCTAGATACCACAAATCCTTTTTAGCATCATATTTGAAATGAACATTATTTCTTTTAGTCAGGTCCAGTTTGAATAGAAGCGGCCGCGGAATAGTGGTTTCGAAAGAGCTTCCTCTTTGGTAAAGTTTACGTTTGAATTCCAATTTATCTATACTTATTTTTTTACTATTTATAAATCTTACTATTATTGTACTTTTTAGATATACTTTTATACTTATATTAATACTTATATGGAAGAAGTTAAGTTTAAATAGTTGGAAAGTTTAATTCCTACTTAACGAATAAGAGGAAAATCAATGGAAATAAAAGATCTAATTTTAAGGCAAATCTTGAACCGAGCTAAAAAAGACCCTTCCGTTTTAGCAGTAGCTCTTTTTGGCAGCTATGCCCGCCAGGAAAAAAAATATCGAGACATTGATGTGTGCCTCTTTCTCGTTTCGAGAAGATATTCCGATTTGCAGCTCTCCAAACAGAAGTTAAAATATACTCCGGAAGACGAAAAGTATGATGTACAAATATTCCAACAGCTCCCCCTTTATATTCAGAAGAGAATCTTAAAGGAAGGTAAGATAATTTACTGCCAAGATGAAGACAAACTTTATGATACTTATTATCGCTCTATCCAAGATTACGAACTCTTTAGACCATATTACGAAGATTACTTGAAGGCGGTGGAAAATGGATAAGGAACGTATTTTATCCCGACTGGACCTTTTGAATGGATATTTACAAGATTTAGATAAGCATACGCCTAAAAGTCAAAAAGAATATTCTGCTAATGTCGAGAAAAGAAGGTTTGTGGAACGAACTTTGCAGCTTTCAATCGAAGTGTGCATTGATTTGTGCGCCTTATTAGTAAGAGAACTAAAATTAGGCTTGCCTTCAGAAGAAGAAAGTGTCTTTGATAAATTGGTTGTAGCAAAGGTAATCTCTCCTTCCACCAAGAGCAAATTAAGCGGGATGAAAAGCTTTCGCAACGTCTTAATCCATAAGTATGTAGAAATAAATGATCGCTTAGTTTATGAGAATGCTACAAAAAATTTAAAAGATTTCCGAGATTTCCAGAAGGAGATACTAAAATTTATTAAAAAGAGATAGATGTTAAAGCCTAAAGAGAAAAAAGCGGAAAAGAAAAAGAGCGTGGCTAAAAATAGGTCTATTTCTCCTAAAATCAGCCTTATTCGAAAAGAAATTCTTCCCTTACTGCAAAAAAACGCCGTAATTAAGGCAGGGATATTTGGTTCTTATGCTCGAGGAGAAGAAAGAAAAGAAAGCGATATTGATATCTTGGTCCAATTTAAGGGTAGAAAGAGCTTATTTGACTTAATGGGATTAGAGCAGGAATTAGAAAAGAAGATGCGTCGGAAGGTTGATTTACTTACTTATAAATATCTTCATCCCGCACTTAAAGAAAAAATTTTAAAAGAGGAAATAAGGATTTTATGAACGGCTTAGTTGAAAATTGGTGGAAACAGGCGCAAAGAGACTTTCAGAGTGCAAAAAATAGTTTTGATTCTAAAGATTATTATGCTTCTGCCTTTTGGTCGCACCAATCTATAGAGAAAGGATTAAAATCGTTACGTATAAAAAAACTTAATGACCTTCCTAAAATACATAATTTAGTGAAACTGGCTCGAGGATTGAATGCTCCGGAAGAGATTATTAAAAAGTGCGCTAGAGTAAATCCTGTTTATACGGAAGTGAGGTATCCTGAAGGAAAGACTCTTCCGGCAGATAAGATTAATAAAGTTGAAGCGGAACAGATTCTTTTAATTGTAAAAGAGGTCTTGGAATGGATAGAAAAAAGCCTGTAATCAAGGAGATTGAACGATTTTACCGAGATATCTCTTTAAAGATGCCTCTCCAGAAAATGATTTTCTTCGGTTCCAGAGCTAAGGGGAAAGCTAATAAAGATAGCGACATTGATTTGCTGTTAGTTTCCTCAAAATTTAAAGGAGTCCGGCCGTTAAGCAGGTCTCCTGAATTATATTTAAAATGGGATTCAGATTATGCGGTAGATTTAATCTGCCTTACTCCAAAAGAATTTAATCAGCAAAAAAAAGAGTTGGGAGTAGTGCAAGAAGCAATAAAGGAAGGTATAGAAATTAGATGTTAAA
>JBBSWE010000073.1:0-9974 GCA_038046445.1 Nanobdellota archaeon
AATTCAGAAGTAAAAGTTCCTTCCTGACCGGCAGTAGGATGACAAGTGCCATAAGTAATGCGCATACTGGTTAGTTCAGCATCTCCTTTTACTCCCACTTCACTTTGAAAAATTCTGATTCTTCCAGTGAAAATAGCTACTAAAATAACTAAAACTATTAAAGCAATAGCCGCCACAATAATCACATTTAAAGACATCTCTGCTCCCTTCTTAGATTTCGGAAAAAACATGTAACACACCTCTTTTTATGTTATGAATATTATTCTCTTCAGAAGAAAGAAAATGTCTATATAAAGCTTGCGATGGTTTTAAGCTTAAGAGCTTAAACAAATGAGTGTATTAAGTTGGCCGCGCTTTTCGCCGCCCTTTTAATTACAAATATACAGCACACTTTCTACCAAACCCATTTTAGTGTTTAAAAAGAAGGGTTTAGAAGTGTCTCTTTCCATGGTTAAAGGACAGCCTCCTTTCTCATTTTTAACATTTACCAAGAGGATTCCCTGCGGATCTCCTACTCGAAACAAGATAGACTTAAGTTCATAGCGTTTCCCACGTTCACCAATAGTCTCGCTCAATAGATTAGTGATAGTTTGATTCAAATAACAACAACTGTGGATATTCCCGCATTGGTACATGGAATCTCCGCAATTTTTCAAAGTATCATAATTATCGGCACAATCTTCCAACAAGTCTTTCTCAATTTGAGGTGAAGTCTCTACACCATAACCAGAAGCGCAGGTAGAATCAGAAATAGTGGTTTTCATTAAGGCACTCATGGTACTATACGCCAGCAGTTCTCGCGTAAATATTTTCTTCTGTTTATCCTCTTTGAAAGCAAATTGGGCCATAAACAGCATTCCGATAGTGATAAGGATCACAATTACTACTAACCCAATCATTTCCATCTGCGCTCTTTTAGTCCTCGCCCCAGAAAGGTGTAATTTTGTCATTTTAATTATACACCACCACTTCGATCAGGCCATAGCCATAATGAATTTTTTCTCCTTCTACGGTTTCATCACGTAAAGTAACAATAAAATAAGTTAAGGGATTGTCTAATCCCCGAGAAGTATAATTAGCTGGCCGCGGCAGATCATAGATGATCCAAGATTCTTCCGGTTTGGGATACACTTGTACCACTTTTATTTTAGCATAACCAAAAATATTATAATAATATTCCTGTAAGTGACGAGAAAAAGTAGCATTCACTTGACGCAATTTCATCATGTCGATGCAATCGTCTTCTGCTTCCGATTCTTGTTTAGTGCAGGCTAGTTCCGGCAGAAACAAAGTTTTAGAAGTGGTACGGATAGCTATGGCTACCGCTAATTGATCCTGCTCCTGCTTCAAAGAGTATTGAGCATATTTAAAATAAAAAATCATACCAAAAGCCACTAGGACAAAGAAGATGAAAAGTACCGCAATAGTTTCAGAAATGTGAATCTGTCCTTTGCGATGAAGTTTTCGTGGTTTTGTTTTCATGATTTAATCTTTGTAATCGTTACTATTAATTATTGTTTTACTTCTCAGTTTAATATAAAGGGATGCAATCTCCTCTTTCCGCTAAATTGTTGTTAGCTTCGCGCAAATTTAAGGCCGAACTGACTAATTTTGGGCAAAGGGAATCTTCTAATAAACAGGCATTAGCCTTGTTCTGGTGCGTTTGTAAAGCTTCTCGTAAATTTTGCGGATTATTAACAATATAATTCAAACATTCGCTAGTCAAGGTTTTTTCTAGATGCTGGTTATAATAATCAATCATTTCTTGCAATTTTCCACCAGGAATTCCGTCTGTCCCTAATTCCACTCCCCCATACACTTCAGTAAGATAAAACAATCTTTGAATAGCTTTTTTCATATTACATTGATAAATTGAATCGTCCCCAGAAAAAATGGCCGCATAAAGAGCAGCATTCCCTTCTTCTTCTCCTAAAGAAATTACTTTTAGGGGCTCACGATTGAATCTTTTCCATTGTTCTTGTTCTGCTACAAAATAATTTATAATAATACTCGCTCCTGCTCCGTGGAAAGAGACTAACGTAACTCTGCCCGGAGGATAAGCTTTAATCCGATCAATTAAAGAAGCAGGTAAGGGATCTCCGGCTTTGATTCTTCCTTCAAAATCAACGATGCGTAGAGCAAAATTCTTTCCCGGATCAACTTCGGATAGTTCTTTCACGGGAACCACATTAAAATCTACCCCTTTTCCGGTAGAAGAATTAGAAATGGATCTTGAAAAATCTTTAGACAATTCAGATTCACCCCATAAGAAATATTTGGTATTACTGGAAGTGATAAATAAAAAATCAATCACTTTAAAGGGCAGTTTGTAAGGTACACTCCAGGTAATCAGTGTAGCTGATTGTACTTTGCTGGGAGCAAAAATGGGATTAATGCTATCTTCCACGGGCAGGGAACGCCCTTCCAATCCGTACTTGCTCACTCCTTCCTCACAACTGAAATAAAAAACATAATCTCTTAATCCCCCCATATCGATAGACGTTTTAGTATTCTCAGAAACCTGCGCCGCCGTAAAAATATTTTCCATGATTCTCATCACGTCCCGATCCAGTGTCTCCTCCGATGCTATTTTCTGTTTAACAATAATTCCAGCAAAGAAAAGTAAGATTACTGCTCCGGCTATTACGATATAAATCCAATTAAAAGTTACCTCGATTTGGCCTTGTTTACTTTTGAGCATGGTAATCTTTTTATTCCATCTTAATAAGATATATAATGATTAATTTACAATTAAGATTTATGATAAATTTTGGTACGGTCACCTTTTCCTTCCAATATTAAAGAGAAAGAACCGCTATCAACTTTAATACAGAGGTAAGGTAACTCTTTCCCTTCCGGATTAGAATAATCACCGATACTGATACGATAAACTTTAATTTGAGTTAACCCTTCACGCAAGGGAGCTAGGAAAACGTTTTCATCCACTTTTTCATAACCCAGACTAGAATCTTTTCCCTCCTTCTGAGCACTATATGCTTCTTCTAACGCTACACCGGCCCGAAAATTTTCTTTTTTCAATGAAGTTATAATTTGATCTTTCTCTCCCGGAGAATCAGGAGAATACTCCAAATTCACGAAACAAATCTGTTGAAATCCAGAAGGAAGTTTATATCTTTCTTCCCGCACTGAACCATACTCAGTATATATTTTCTTAATGGAGCTTTCCAAATCGGTTTTGAATTGGACTAACTGCACTCCCTCACCGCTAGAAACAAAACTGGAAATGGCTTTATAGCCAAAGATCATAATCAGAGAAAAAGATACTGCGGCCAGAATAAAAATAAACACTTGAGCTACTCCTACTCCGCGGCGGCCCCAACTCATTTTTCTCCCTCTTTCCTTTTCTTGCTCATCTCTTTCAATTTATTAAACAGATTTTGTGATTCGTCTTTTCCTACGGCTTGACTGAGAGATTTTCCTTTACTTTTTTGGGTTAAATTTTCTAATTTAGCAAAAAGGTTCTTCTCTTCCGGCTTCAATCCGGGATGAAGTTCTTCTTTATGTTCAGCGTATTTCTGAGCTACTTGCTGTAATTTTTGTTCCACTGGAGCTCGGCTGCTGATAATCTTGTCCACGTGAGGAATCTCTTTAGAGGAAGTAGAGAACTCGCCGAAGATATTCTCTCTGCCTCTTTGTTTCTGTTTTTCTTTCCGAGATTTGCGGAATTGTAAAAATTTATCTTTCCAATTCTGTCCGGAGGGAGCAGCTCCCATAGTTGGCGCACGAGCTTGGTAATAATTCGGCGTAGCGGCTTTCGGAGATGTTTTTCCTGGGGGTTGGTAGTTATAATAATATATTAAATAACCACTTCCACCCACGGTTAAAAGTAATCCGATGATCAATAATATCCAGGCTAAAATGTTCCCTTCAGCAGAGGGAGTTACAGAAGGGGTAGGCAGAGGCACAATAAAAGTTTCGTTTTTAGTAACTTCTTCCGGCAGAAGCTCAGAGCCCGGCGATGGAATAAAAGGCACGTCTCCGGCATTACAAGGATCAGTATTATACAAATATTCTTGATGATTGGTATAACTATCCAAATCATAATCGTCCTTAGCATCGCTGATTCCATTGGCATCAGAATCTTCTAACATATAATCAAAGACGCACCCATAATCGTCATGCTTTTTCTCCCAATTATCAGGAAGCCCATCTTTATCGCTATCAATCTTAGATAAACTTTCATTCTCCCGTTTCAAAACATCCTTATTCGAACAGCCGATGGCATCCACAATCTCGTTCGCTCCAGTTCCGCTACAATTGTCACAACCATCTAATATTTTATCTCCGTCGCTATCTTTTAAGTCCACCAACTCTTTTCCAGTAATGTTGTTGCCCATATTGTCAGAAGCGAAATGACACACCCACATTTTGGAAGAAAGGGGAATCTTATTTCCGTTATAAGTCAAATTAGCTTGACATTCTTTACTGTTAACGCCAATTCCATATTTAATCCCTTTACATCCAGATATTTCATCTTCACAGAGGATTTCCACTAATGGAGAAGCCAAACCGCAAGAATTGTTCTGATTAAATGTTATTTTGGGTGCTTTTTTATCGTCCTTACAAATAGTATAATTTGAAAGAGTAGAATAGAAACCGTCACTCTCTTTGAAATCTCCCCAGTTTTTGGCGGCATCTCCGGCCCTGACCTTAACGCTATATTTATGGCTAAGATTTAAGGTAGCGGTAGGTATTTCTAAAGGTAAAGTAGAACCTACCGACGCGTTCAAGACCAAAATTTTCTGAGAATTAGAAGAAGTACTGGTAGAACTCTTACTGGTAGCATTAATTAAAGCGTTCAGCTGAGCATTCAAAGTAGAAGCGCTCCATTGAGAATAATTGCTAGAAAGAGAAGAAGTACTTTTGGTAGCGGCTTTTGCTCCCTTAAAGCTGGCTTCTTTTTCATCTAAGGTTTTTTGGTCTGCTCCCCAATCATAAACTTCATAATAATAACCGCTGAGATTTCCTTCCCCCGAATAAACATAAATATTGATTTTGTCGTTGCTGCAAGTAAAATTTCCGTCATTAACTTCAGTAAGGGCGGGAGCAACCGTATCCACCGTAAAGTCAATAGCCGCTTCAGCAGTATAATCTTTCATCACGCAGCTTACCGGATACTTGTAATATCCATCGGTAAGACCTTCTAAGTGAGAACTATGAGATTTACTTCCTGCCCCTTCCATAAGAGTAACAGTGGTAGCGTTATCTGTACTTTTTCCGCCCCGATACGCGCATTGAGAATTTTTATTGGTGCTCAAACTTAAATCCACGACAGGAGTATTGATGTATCCTTGGGGTCGTAAAGAGTTAGTATAGATGAATCCAGCGGCAAAATAATTTACTTGAAAATTTATTTTTTTTACTTCCGATAATTCTTCCGCTCCATTTTTACATTGCACTGACAAGGAATATTCCTTCTTGCCGTCTTCATTAACGTTATTAATGCTGAAACTGGTAGAATGATTTATGTCCAAAATATCATTGTCTTCTCCCGGGAAAGAATAAGAACGGCCGTCAGAGTTATCGCTGAAACGACAGGTGGTTTTATCATCAGTTAAAGCAACCAAGGTGGTAGTCAATCCTTCCAATACCACTTCAGGATCAGAAAAAGCGTCCGTGATAACTGGAGCAGTAGGATCGTACTCTAAATTCATCTTCTGTTCCGGACTAATTTCTTCTCCAAAACATTTCACAAAAGCGGACTTAACTCCGCCACTGGAAGGATAATCGGTAAAAACACTTTTTGGGAAGTTTTCAAACAAATATTTTCCTTCACTAGAAATAATTTTTTTCTGGTGTGGAGGTAAGCCAGCATAATCAAATCCGCTGATAAAGTCAAACCCACATTCCGAACTAAAGACGCGAGTAAAGAACTGCCAGTTGAAAATAGGTTCATTGCTGATACCCCACACTTCTCCTTGATAAAAATATTTTTTAGGAAACTCTAAAGTTATTCCGAATCCGTCGATGATAACTTTTCCGCACAGGGGTTGGAAATCCCTGTTTCCGGCCTGGTCTACAGAATAATAACAAATATTGGTAGTTTCACTGACAGTTAACTCTTCAGTATATTCCTTATATTCAAGGCTGGTAATCATATCGCATCCCAATCCCAAACAATAATATGTTTTAGCACAGCCAAACCCTCCTTCTAAAGGTATGCAAGTCAAGCTAGCGGTAGCGGAACGGATGAAGTATTTCTCCCAACCATCTTCGGTAGGCTGCTCGGTTCGGTTTCCTTCCTGCAATATAATTTTGGTAGTAGGGGCGCTAAAGCTCACTGTAAAAACAAGATGTTTTTCAGAAGTTTCTTGAGAAACTAATTCTGTACATACCACTTTATATTCGTCCACGTATTCCTTTTCCACAAAACCGGGAACCTCATCAGTAACATGTTTCTTTCCTTCCGGATCAGTCTTAAAATCAGCCACTTTTTCGTTGGTGCTGGATCGGTGTAAAGTACAAGTGGAGCCCAATAAGGTATTGACCTCAAACTTAATGGAGCGTTGCGCTACTTTTCCGTTCTGTGGAGGATAAACAACCTCTATCTTTTGGTTTAGATCAAAAGCATAACTTCTGCTTTCGTAATGGTTATTTCCTAAGCGATCACTACAATTCACGGTAAGATTGTAAATCAGTCCGGGTAAATCGGTAAAGGTAGCTTCTTTTTCCAGCACTTCTAAAGAAGATTCTTGGTGTAAGGTATTTCCTACCGGAAGAACGGAAGATAAGTCAAAAGAACAGCTCATCGGTTCATTTAAACTGGTTAATTCGTTTAAACCAGTCAAGTACACTTTAAAGTTGGTTTTGTCTAAAGTAGTAATGGTTTCGTTTTGAATGGCAAACTGGGGCGGAACATTATCGATATATACTGCTGCTTCTTTAATTTCTTCGCGATTAAAGTATTTATCAGTAGAATAATATTTTAGGCGGTAAGTTTTTCCGGGACTTTCTTCTCCTTTAAGTAAATCTATAATATTTACATTTAAACTTTCTTTAGTTAATTTTCCCGGATAATTTCTTTCGGTAAAAGAATCAATATTGCAAGCATCCGGAGCGGTAGGATCAGCTGAAGTTAGACATATTCTTAACTTGCCTAAGAAACTATTTTGTTGAACATTAGTGTTCAATCCGGTGTGAGTATCGTCTCCTTCGAAGGTCAGATTAGATTGCAAGGAAGAAAGAAAGTGCGCCCCTTCCGGAACAATTTTAGTGAAGGGAGGAGTATTATCACTCATACAATTATCTCTATATCCTTTGTCAGAAAAAAATAAGCAATCATCCTCTTTGTTTAAATCTCCATCTTTCACACAAGTTCCTGCCCCTCCTTTTTCTCCTTTCCAGAAACATTTTTTCCAACTGCAGCGATCTTTAGAAGCACTGATTTTTCCTAAATCATCTTGATTCTCTTTTCCAGTACATTCATGCTCGGTAACGTAAGTATAACAATTGGCTTCGGCCGTAGGAGCCACTCCACAAGATTGGCAGCGTTTTAGTTGGTCTGCTGAGAAGCATTTTCCTAAGACTGAACAAACATCAGCAGTGCAAAAATAATTCTCAAACAAGGAAACTTGTGGCGAACATAAGTAACAGTGATCATCTTTAGAATAATTTGCTTCAGTGCAATATCCGGTTCCGGTTTCTGAAGTAACTGCAGCGGGAATATTTAATTGTAAAAAGCTGTAGTTCAGCAACAGATTATCGTTAGCTGCCCCGTTGGTCCATTGGCAAGAACGATCTAAGCAATTATTGGTCAAGCAAGCATCCTGGCCGATATAATCAAAACAACTTTTCACTTCCATACAACTTTGACAATGGTCTACCGTAGAATGAGAATGGTCGTAATAACAATAATTTTCTGCCCCTTCTTCAGCGGTGGCTGCACTTCCATAACAATCTTCTCTGAGAGAATATAAGCCGAAGGGATTAGCGAACAAAGAACAGGCGCCAGAATCCTTACAGCTTGCTCCCTCCTCTCCGGCCGGGGCGCAATAATACTTGGAAGGAATTCCTTGACTATTAATTTTATCTCTTCCTTCGGCACAATTAAGAGCGACAACTAATTTATTGTTGGAATCGCAAGTCCAAATTAAGCGTCGAGTATCGGGATCCTCTCCAAAACAGAAGGTTTCCCACCCTGAACTTGCCGGCTCGTGATACCTTCCTTCACAGGGCTCATCGCCCAAGGTAATGCTTTGTTCGTTAGCACTTTCAGAAAGCTGTCCGGATTCAAAACTAGCCGTGATCTTGTAAGTATAAGTTTGCCCCCATTCCACTTCCGTATCTGTAAACTCTTTGGTATAAGGAGAAAGAGAGGGAAGCGGTTTTAACAATTCTGTCCCTTGATATTTCTCAACGGTAAAAAAAACAACTTCTGGACAGGGCCGCTCCCAAGTAAGAAGAACTTCTTTCTTGCCCAGAACCGGACGGGCAGAAAATACTTCTACCTTTTTTTGTGGGCTAGGTCCGTCTATACTGCATTCGCCAATAGATTTGGTCAATAAGATATTCAAAGTAGTGGTATCTTTACCTTCGGGAGAAATAGAAGTTTTTTTCATTTCGTAATCCTGATAAGTAGCAGAAATGTTGTATTTGGGACGTAATTCAGACTTATTATTAGCTAAAACGAAAGAATATTTTCCGTCAGGATAAGAAGAAACTCCTCGAAACTTCCCGTCCACAAAAATATTTGCCCCATAGACCATCTCACCAGTATCAACTTCGTTATTTCCGTTCTTATCCATATATGTTTTACCGCTGATGGTAGATAGGGAAGTTTTGTTTAATTTGAAATCCACCAATTCATTTACTTTATCTTTTTGTAAAGTTGTTTTTTGTTTTTGAGAACCATACCCTGCCGCGCTGGCGGTAAGAATTATTTCTCCTAAAGAAAGTTCGGGAGTAACATAAACGCCAGAAGCATCGGTAGAAACTTGCTGGTTAGCTTGCTCTCCCCATGAAACCGTAGCTTTAGCCAACGGCTTACCTTCCGCATCTTTTACTGTTCCGCTAATGGTAGCTGCTCCTTCCAGTTTAGAAAGAGTGATGCTTATATTTATGATGGTATTAGAAGATAAGGGCACGGTTTTAGGCTGAGAAGAAGAATATCCTTCTTTGCTTGCTTTAACGATGTATGTTTTGGGAGGTAAACTAAACTGAACCTTACCGGAAGCATCAGTGACTGCAGTTTTATCTTCCGCTTTCAAACTGACTTGCGCTCCACTTATGGGTTTAGAAGCATCATCATAAACTTCTACATTTAAAGTGGCGGGAAGAATTTCTAATCCACAATATTTTGCGTTGCACGTTTTCAAGTTCATTCCGACAGAATTATCAAAGATGATAGAATCGATGAGAGCTCCTTGTTGTAAAGCACTTACTTCACATACATACCTATTCATCCCAAACTTGCAAAGGGGATCTTTTTTAGGAAAAGAAAACTGGCAGCAGCCATAAGGATTTTCACACCACAAATCGTAAAGTTCTTTAAAATTAGAAGCATTAGTAGCGATCTTCACGGGTTCTTTTTGGTAGCGAGGGTCTTTCCCCAGCTGCTTACAATGGCCCCAAGAATGAGTTCCACAATCTACCGGACAAATTACCTCCTGACAATCCTCAATTTCACTGCAGTCAGAACCAGGAGTAAAATACTGGCTAAATTTGCAATCAGAGAATTTAGCACAATCTTCTTTAATCTGAGTATTCAACATTCCGGCCTGACAATAAAGTTCCGGACTGCCTTCGGGAAAGGTATAACATCCTCCTTGTTCCGCATTGGAAAAGTTGGAAAGAATAATAACTAGAAATAAAGCTAAAACTACCCCAAACAAACCTCTTTTTTTAACTTCCATTTATATTCTGGAATTAATCTTTTAGTGTTTATAAATGTTCCGAGGAGAGGATACTGTTATCTTAACGAATGATGTTTCTTCTCCGCTCTCTTCTTAATCAGA
>JBBSWE010000074.1:0-4042 GCA_038046445.1 Nanobdellota archaeon
GATAATTTTGACGGCAGTTTGAAAGAACCGCGAGTATTGCCCAGCAAACTGCCTAATTTACTCGTTAATGGTTCTACTGGTATTGCAGTAGGTATGGCTACTAGTGTTCCTCCCCATAACTTGAAAGAAGTGTGCAGTGCAATTATTGCTACGATTGATCATCCGGACATTTCTACCGAAGAGTTGATGCAAATCGTTCCCGGTCCGGATTTTCCTACTGGGGGAGAGGTCATCTGCGGTCCGGCTTTACATTATGCCTATGCTAAAGGTAAAGGTAAGGTAACTATCAAAGCTATCTGTGAAATTGAAGGAGATCAGATCATTGTCAAAGAAATTCCGTACATGGTGAACAAGGCGGAAATGATTGAGCAGATTGCCGAATTAGTGAAGGATAAAAGAATTCCGGGAATTAGAATCATTATGGATTAATCGGTTCTTGAAGGAATTAGAATCGTAGTGGATGTTAAAAAAGATACCGATCCGAATGTAGTTTTGAACCAATTATATGAATTCAGTCGTTTGAGGGTCTCTTTTGGTATTACTTTATTGGCCTTAGTTAATAATCAACCGCGCTGGTTAGGATTGAAAGAATTAATTGAATATCACATTCAGCATCGTCAGGAAGTTATCACTAGAAGAACCCAATTTGAATTAGATGAAGCACAAAAAAAGGTTCATCTTTTAGTTGGGCTGTTGATTGCTTTAGAAAACATCGACCAAGTAATTCCCGGAATTAAAAATAGTAAAACGGTAGAAGAAGCGCATAAATTCTTGATGAACACTTTTACGCTGACTGATTTACAAGCTAAAGCAATTTTAGAGATGCGTTTACAAAAATTAGCTTCTTTAGAACAGGAAAAAATCCGAGAAGAACATCGAGAATTGAACCTTAAAATTATAGAGTATACGGATATTTTACATTCAGAACAGAAAGTGTTGGGCATGATTAAAGAAGAGTTGGAAGAGATAAAAAGCAATTATCGTGACGAACGTAAATCAAAAATTGTCGCTGGCGGTGACGATGATGAATATATAGATATGGAAGAGTTGATTGAAGAAGGACAAGTTATCGTGACCATGACTAATTCTGGTTATGTCAAAAGGTTACCTATCGATACTTATCGTACTCAAAAGAGAGGGGGGAAAGGAGTAAAGGCGACGGGAATGAAGGAGGAAGATTTCGTGGAAAAGGTTTACATTGCTTCTACTCATGATCATCTCTTATTTTTTACGGATAAAGGCCAAGTGTATTGGTTGAAAGTGTATAATGTTCCGGAAGGAAGCCGGCAAGCGAAAGGAAAACATATCTCTAACATCTTAGAAATGGGAGCGGGAGAAAAGATTACCGCCATTGTTCCCGTACGCAACTTTACCGAAGGTTATCTATTTATGTCTACCAAAAATGGAACGGCTAAAAAGTGTGATTTACAAGATTTTTCTAATCCCCGTCGTGGCGGTATCAGAGCGATTAATCTAGACGAAGGAGATAGTTTAGTAGGAGTACGTTACACTCACGGAAAAAACGAAATTATTTTAGCTACTAAAGAAGGTCAAGCTAATCGCTTTAAAGAAGAAGATATTCGTGCGGTGGGCCGGACGGCCATGGGTGTACGCGGCATTCGCTTAGAAGCAACGGACGAGGTGGTGGGAATGCTGGCGGCGGACGAAGGAATGCAAATTCTTACTTTAACTAAAAAAGGATACGGAAAAAGAACCCCGGTTTCTGAATATCGTTTGTGCAACCGCGGAGGTAAAGGGGTAACTAACATCAAAATTACCGATAAAAATGGTCCAGTTAAGGTGGTCATGCTGGTAGATGGTAGTGAAGAATTGATGGTGATGTCCAAGAACGGTATCGCTATCAGAATGAAATGTTCCGATATCTCGGAAGTAGGAAGAGCCACACAAGGAGTTAGAGTAATTCGCCTGGAAGAAGGGGACGAGTTAGTAGCAGCAGCGCAAGTGGTGAAGGAAGAAGAAAACGGAAACGGTAGCGGGAATGGAAATGGTAATGGTTCGGAAGAAAATAATGAGAAGGATAACGAGAATAGTGATAAAGAGGAAACCGAAGCCTCTGACTTAACATGAAAGCTTTTCTCACAGTAAATTTTGGTTTAGAATCCCTAGTTCAACAAGAAGTGCAAGAGTTAGTGGGGGCGAAAGGAAAAATATTTCCTGGTTTGGTTTTATTTGAGGTGAAGAAGAAGGAAGAGCTGCTTAAATTGATTAATTTCGGCCAGTCTTTCAAAAGAATTGCTCTTCTGATTGATCAGCAGAAAGAAGTGGAAAAATTTAATTTGGAAAAATCTTCCTTAGAGTGGAAAGAATTCTTCACTGCTGAACTTTCTTTGAAAATTAATGTAGAGCAGGTGAAAGGAAACGATAATCGTCTGGGGATTTCTAGAAAGGTGATGGGAAAATTATTTAATTTTATAGAAGCGAAACTGAAATTTATTCCGCGCATCGAATTAAAGAAGCCCGAGGCAGAGATTTTGGTAGTTAAGTCGAGAGAAGAGTTCTTTTTAGGATTAGATTTATGTGGAAAGGAACTGAATGCACGAGGATATCGCGTTTTTCCTAATCAAGCTTCGTTCAAGGGAGATTTAGGATATTACTTTTTGCGTAAGTCTGGATTTAAAGCGGGAGAAAAGTTATTAGTGGGGTATGTTAAAGACGGAACCCTAGCGATTGAGGCGGCTTTGTTTGCAAATAAGTTGGTGGTGAGTAATAATCTTAATTTTTCGTGGCATAAATTTCCAGATTTAAAAGAGTTGGAATTGAAATACGAGAAAAGCGATTCTACTCTGGTTTATGGTTTTGATGAAAGTATGCAGAATATCATTGCCGCTAAGAAAAATGCCGCTATCGGAAAAGTTAGAGATTTAGTGCAGCTAAGCCGTTATGCTCTAGATGAGTTAGAATTGAAGTACGAAGCGGAAGAGTTTGACCGAGTGATAGTTCAGATTACCACTAAAGATGAAGAGAAATTGAACGAGATTTTCTATCAAGTTACTCCATTGCTTAAATCTGGGGGAAGTTTACTGCTGATTACACGCAAGGGATTGGATATTTCTGCTCCGAGCAAGTTCAAGTTAAGTTTGGAAGAAGAGATGCAGCGCGGAGAAAGTTATTATAAAATCTGGCGGATGGAGAAGAAGTGATTTTATTCCGAGTTGTTCTAAATAACATTTATATACCCAAAAACAATCTTTCCATTAAAAGATGGTGTATTACAAGGAATTAGCGGCCAGAATAAAAGCGCATTACAAGTTTGATCAGCAGGAATTAGGGGGATTGGTGGTAGTAGTGCTAGTGACTGCGTTCATTTTTTCTTTCCGCGATTGGGGAACAGATGCGTTTGATCTTAATTCCGGATTACAAAATTTAGTTTTAATGTTCTTTGTTGCTGCTATTAGCATCTGGTTCAGATTTACCTGTCAAAAGATTTACGGTTTAAGCCAAGGACTACAAGCCAATTTTAAGATATGGTGGTTGGGTGTAGCTCTGGCTTTAATTTTGTGCTTTATCACTTTAGGTCGATTACCTTTAATTCTGGCCGGAGCGATGGTCACCACCTTTATGGTCAAACTGCGTTTAGGAGAATTCCGTCACGGATTTTCTTATTGGATTAATGGGATGGTGGGAATGTGGGGAATTATCGGCAATTTAATTCTGGCCTTGATTTTTGCTACGGGATTATCTCTCTCTCCCGGAAATTACTTCTTCGGTAAAGGATTGGTGTTAAACATTTTAATGGCTTGGTGTGCTTTGCTTCCTTTACCACAATTGGACGGATTTAGTATCTTTTTCGGCTCGCGTTATATATACTATATGGGAATAGTGGCTACGGCTTTATCTACAGTTTTATTACTGACTAAAACTGGTTGGGGATTAGGTTTAGCTTGGGTGATATTAATCTTGTGGGGAATGGGTTACTTCCTGATCAGTTCGGAGAAACGTTAATGGGAATTCAATGGTTAGAAGAATGGGCGGAAGCAGGTGGGTTATTTTTTATGGTGTTAGGATTTGTGCTCTCAGTATT
>JBBSWE010000075.1:0-1790 GCA_038046445.1 Nanobdellota archaeon
ACTTCTCCTACAATAGAAATAACCATATTGGCTGGAACATAATGTTGGTGGAAATACTTTAACAATTTATCTCGAGAGAGATTTTTAATTACTTCTTTACTGCCGTAAGTGGGATATCTGACCGGATGCTTTTGAAATAAGTTCTTTTGGAGTAATATCCATTGATAAAATTTGGGTTCATCGTTAACTAAATCAATTTCTTTCAACACTACTCTCTTTTCTTTTTCAATTTCCTTTTTGTTGAACAGAGAATTCTGTAAAATATCCGCTAAAATTTCTACCGCTAAAGGAAAATGCTTTTTTAATACTTTCACATAGAAGCAAGTACGCTCATTAGTGGTGTAAGCATTAAAGTCTCCCCCCACTCGTTCAATTTCATTAGATATAAGTTGGTTAGTGGGTCTTTTTGCCGTTCCTTCAAAAGTAATATGTTCAATGAAATGGGAAATTCCTCTTTCGGTGGGTTTTTCTTGATTACTACCTACCTTGGTTAGTACTTCTACCACTATCGACTTGCTTTTTCGCGCCTCGTAAATGATGGTCAATCCGTTTGGAAGGACTACTTTTTGCATGTTTTAAGCATATTTTTTAGGTTTATAATGGTTTCGGGGTAATAAAGAGATCACGGCTAATTCCATTTAAGCAAGAATTTTTAAATCAAAAGCGTTTACTTCTATTACATGCGGCTTAAAGAATTTCAAGTTTACTTGAAAAAAGAAGGAATAGGTTTAGCTCTACTAATCCATCCCGATATTAATATTACTTATTTTACTCAAACCAAACCCACTTTCGCTATCTTTGAAGTCACTCCTAATTCTGCTACCTTACTTATTTCTGCTTTGGATGAAAAGCCGCATTTGAAAGGCATTACTGTTTCTACTTTACATAAGGGGTGGGATAAGAAATGGGCTCGCCACAATGTAAAAAAAGTAGGTATCAATAAAGAAGTAGTTACCCTCGCGTTTTGGGAACGTTTGCATAAGATTTTTCCAAAAGCAAAATTAGTAGACATCTCTTCAAAATTAAAGGAACTAAAGGCGCAAAAAACATCGGAAGAAATTCAGAAAATTTCTACTGCCTGTAAAATAACTGACCTTGCCTTTAATCAATTGATAAAACAGTGGAATCCCAAAAAGTTTGATACAGAACAAAAAGTAGCTTCTTTTTTAGAAAAAGTAATGCAAGAGCATCGGGCCACTCCTGGATTTCCGACTATCGTAGCTAATGGAAAAAATGCCGCTATTCCGCACTATAATACTTCAAACCATAAATTGAGAAGGGGATTTCTGATGCTTGATTTTGGTGCCTGTTATCAGAATTATAATGCCGATATGTCTCGAACTTTAATGTTAGGAAAGCCGACCAAAGAAGAAAAAGAACGTTATGAATTGTTACAAAAAGTTCAATCCCAGTTGCTCGATGAAGTGAAAGAAGGAATATTATATTCTCAGTTGCAGCAGTCGGCCAAAAAGAAGTTAGGCCAATATTCTTCTCACTTTATTCATCTGTTAGGTCATGGGGTGGGAATTGATATTCATGAATCTCCTTCCTTTTCTTTGGAAGCAAAAGATAAAATTAAAAACAAACACGTTTTTACGATCGAACCAGGGATTTATTTTTATAAGAAGTTTGGATTAAGGATTGAAGACACCGTTTTGTTTGATAAGAAATTAAAATTATTGACCACTTCGCCTAGGGGTTTGATTAAGTTGAGGATATAATTTTTATTTCTCTTTGTATAATTCGGTAATTAGTTCTCACGTCTAGAGTATATAGGTGGTTTTTAAAGT
>JBBSWE010000076.1:0-4262 GCA_038046445.1 Nanobdellota archaeon
AGGCTTTCTTATTTTAATAAGCTGGCTAACGCCAGCTAATATCCACGCAACGCCCAATATTTGCGATGATTTAAATAATGCGTTCGGAACAACTTTAGATTCCTCCACCGCAAAACTCTTAAACCCCCTGCCTAATTCTTCGCCCATGGAAAAGAAAGTCTTTCTGAACTGGCTCATTTTAGTGTTAATAATATTAGAGATAGTACTCTCCGCTTCTTTGGTCTACCAAAGCTGGCAGGGATCAAACTTGTGCATCGTGGGCAATCCCGCTTCCTGCAACGACGTTCAAAGCAGCAGTTATAATGATATTTTCGGGATAAAAATTACTTATCTAGCCTTTTTTGCCTTTATCGCTTTGTTGGTATTATATTTCAGTAAAGAAAACTGGTTCTTATTCTGTGCTGGTATCGGTACCCTTGGTGCTCTGTACTTCCTTTTTATCCAATTCTTTGTGCTCAAGACGGTCTGCTCCACTTGCTTATTGGTGGATGGAGTGATGATGATTATTTTTATTCTTTCACTGGTAAATAGAAGAATAACGAAATAATTTCACTTCTCTTCCGCTAACAAGAACACATTCTTCTGCTTGAACAAACTAAATCTATTGCTACTCTGCCGATCCGTAACCAAATTATTCTCTTTAGCGAACTGCCAATATTCTTCCGGAGGAATATCCAACCTTAAAGTAACATTATAATTATCATAATTCTCTTGAAGATAAGTTGAAATCTCCGTAATATCGGTAGAAGAAAGTACCGAAACAAACACTCGTGAAGTTTTAATAATGATATTAATCTCCACCAAACATCTTTTCTTATCCAAACTAAAAATTGGAAAATCAAATAAAGATACGAAACCTTGTTCCACCAAACAACGGTTCAAGATTACAAAATCATGGTTAGGAAAGCCCGTCTGTATTTTTTCCTGAATTTGAGAAAGCACACTCTCTGCTCGCTCGTGAGAATAATTCAAACTTAAAATTAAATGCTCATCATCCTGAAAGAAAGAGACGGTTTTTCCTCTTCCGATATATGCAGTTAAGCGACTGCAGCGGTCTCCTTCCCCATAATATTCTAATTCTGACTTGCCGAAAAGAAAAGGATATTTAGCGAGCAGTTCTGCCGCTTTCTCTAAGGGGCGAAATTCATAAACAAGATACTTCTCTGGATATAGTTGATGCAACTCTCCCAATTCTGGAGAATACTGTCCGGCTTCACGCCAAGAGTCGCACAACATTACTTCACAATCTGAAATTAAAGGCAGCACCCGTAGCGGACTTAAAGCATCATCATTGTAGATTTGCGGTTTAAAGGGAAGGTGCAACAAATGAAAAGCTAGACTAACATTAATTCTAGCTAACCAAAAACGAATGGGTTCTTTTTCAATTCCGATAGCAGAACATTCTTTACACAATTCAATCAATTGCGCTCCCGCTCCACAGCTGATATCCACCACTTTCTCTTCCGGAAAAGTCGCGGCAATCTTTCTGGCGCGATATAACCCAAATTTTTGCGGAGTGGAGTAACTTAAAGAGTATTCGTCCAATAACATAAAATCCAGAAAGCCGCGTTTTTGTAAGGTTTCTCGAGAATGAACGAAGTTAGCTAGAACTTTAAATTTAATTGGTATCTCGCTGCCAGAAACCTTCAGAGCTCGTACTGTTTCTATTTGTCCTAATAGTTTCTCTGGCTCTGCTTCCGCCAACAGATACAGCTGCTCTAGTTCGGTCAATAGGTCAATTTCCCCCATTCTCTTCTCAAGGTAGAAAACATTTATAAACATTATTGTAACATTATACAACAATGAAAAGAGGGGTAGTTGGAAGTATAAGTGTAATTCTAGCCATACTAATAATTATTCCTTTGATTCAGGCTGTTCAGATCGATCCAGAAGTGCTGCAAAAAATTTCTTATGAAGAAGATGTTTCCGTAATTGTAGTGTTGAAAGACCAACCGGTTCCTGAAAGAAGAGTGGGTATTGCTTCTGCCCAAGCTGATTATTTTTCTAGAAGAAAAGAGATGATAAGTGAAGCGCAGGATGAGGTATTGGGTAAGTTGAAGGTAAGAGAAAGAGGAAAAGATAAAATTAGTGGTTTAGGAATTGCTTCAGTTGAAGATTATGATTTTGAATTGAGACATAGGTATTCTATCATTAATGGATTTTCTGGAAAACTGACTAGAGAAGGGTTGGATAAATTAATCGCCAGTGGACAAGTTGAAAAAGTAGAATTTGACCGTCCGGTTAGAATACTGCTGGACGGAAGCGTTCCGCAGATAAATGCCAATGATGTGTGGAATATTACTGTCAATGGAACAGCTATTAATGGAAGTGGAGAAACGGTTTGTGTGATTGATACCGGGGTAGATTATACTCATCCGGCATTAGGCGGATGCACTAACAACACTTTTCTGAATGGCAGCTGCAGTAAAGTTATTGGTGGATGGGATTACGGAGATGATGACAATGACCCTATTGATTCAAATAGTCATGGAACGCACGTTGCTGGAATTGTAGCTTCACAAAATAATACTTACAGGGGTGTAGCTCCCGGAGCAAAATTGGTAGCAGTTAAAGTTTTTCCGGGCAGTTCTGATACTGCAAGTACTGCAAATGTAATTGCTGGGATAGATTGGTGCAGAAATAACAAAACAACATATAATATTTCGGTGATTACCCTTAGTTTAGGTGATGCATTAAATCATACTACTTACTGTGATGATGATACTCTTGCTACGGCCGTAAACAATGCTGCAAATGCGGGGATCTTTGTAGATGTTGCTTCCGGAAATGAAGCACGCACTAATGGAGTTAGTTCTCCCGCCTGCGCTTCTAATGCTACTTCAGTAGGCAACGTCAATACCGCAGATTCAATTTCTACTACCTCTAATTCCGCATCATTTCTTGATTTGTTAGCCCCAGGAACATCCATAACTTCTACCATATTAAGTTCTTCATTCGGCGCAAAAAGCGGCACTTCCATGGCTGCTCCTCATGTAGCTGGAGCCGCTGCATTGCTTAAGCAGTATTGGAAAGCAGCATATAACATTAACATAACTCCACAGCAAATAGAAAACAAACTAAAAATAACCGGAGTAAAAATCAATGACACCAGAAATGGAATTATTTTTCCCAGAATTGATATTTTAAAAGCCATCCAGCCTTTCGTCAATTTTACTTCAGCTAGTCCGGCAAATGCAACTACAATAATTACTACTTTCACTATAATTAACATTACCTCCGACGTTAATCTCTCTATAGCTTTACTGGAATGGAATAACGGAACCCTTACGAATTTTACCATGAATTCCAGCAACACCACCAGCTTCTATTACAATATGACAGGGTTGACTACAACTAATTACACTTACAGAGTTTATGGAAATGATTCAGCAGGAACTTTTGGAGTAAGTGAAACCAGATTGATTATAGTAGACCAGACCTCCCCGAACATTACCTTTAATTCTCCTACCAATAATTCTTATCTCAGACAAGAAATTAATCTAAATATTTCTCTTACCGATCTTCAGCTTTCTTTCTCTAACTATTCTATTATTAACAGCACCAGTATCGTCAGACAAACAAACGCCAGCAGTTCTATTGCTGCAGCCAATTTCACTTGGAATGATGCTGTAAATATATCCAATACTACTTTTCCCGACGGGAATTATACTTTAACGGTGTTCGCTAATGACAGCTTAGGCAATTCTGCCATCTCTTCAATCATATTTACGGTAGACAAGACTAATCCCAACATAACTAACGTCAGTTTACATCCTAGCACTGTTTACAACAATGATTCCATCACTTTCAGAATAAACGTAACCGACAACTTTGCTCTTAATACCTCGACGGTTTACTTTGAATCAAACTTCTCCACTAATTTGACTAATTACACTATGAGCAGTGCGGATAATGTTACTTTCAACTACACTCTTTCCGGAACCTCCAATCTTACTAATCGCAGAAACATTATGTATCGCTTTATTGCTGCAGATTTGGCCGGCAATGTGAATACTTCTTCCACCTATAATTTCACAGTGCAGAACAGAATTCCATCTAATTTGAACATTACCGCCCCCACCAACGGAACCGTCTTAGAAGTAGGCAATTCAACTTTATTCAACGCCACTGCTACTGATTTAGATGTTGATACTCTAACTTACTACTGGAACTTCAGTGATAACACTCTACTCGCTACCGGACAGAATATTACTCACTCCTTTAATTCAACGGGAAATTTTATTGTTATTTTAAACGTTTCC
>JBBSWE010000077.1:0-13840 GCA_038046445.1 Nanobdellota archaeon
TATACAAAGAAATATTTGGAATAACAATTACAGACTTAAATAAAGAATTCATTTCTTTATTAGATAAAGATTCACACATACTTGAAGTCGGCTGCAACATTGGAAAACAGTTGGAAATCATTGAAAAGATGGGGTTCACCAACTTGTGGGGAATAGACATAAACACCAATGTGCTCAAGATTGCAAAAGAAAAAAAAGAATGGAACTTGGTCGAGGGTTCTGCTTTTGACATCCCATTTAAAGATAACTTTTTTGAGATGGTATTTACCAGCGGGGTGATGATCCATATACACCCCCATGATTTAGATAAAATATTTGACGAGATGTATAGGGTAACAAAGAAATATATCTGGTGTTTTGAATATTTCTCCGAAAATTGCCAAGAGATAGAATATAGGGGGAACAAGAATAAGCTCTGGAAAAACAATTTTCTCCAATTGTTTATTAAAAGACATCCAGATTTAAAGATTGTAAAAGAAAAGAAACTTAAATATCTTGATAGCAATAATATAGATGTGATGTTTATGTTAGAGAAAAACCAAATGAAGCTCCCAATCGCCGCAAACGGCGGTAAATGATAAATTTAAAAAGAGATGATATTATAATTTTGATAAAAGTGATTGTATGGATAGAAAACTTAAGATAGTATTAGGGGATTTAAGACATAATACTACTGGAAGGCATTCTATATTCATTCCAATAGGAATAGGTTACATCGCCTCTTATTTGATGTCAAAGATAAGTCCTGACAAAATAGATGTTAGGTTATATGATGACCCTAATAATGTTCTAAAAGACATTGATGAATGGAAACCCGACATAATTGGGTTGTCAAATTATTGTTGGAATGCTGAACTCTCAAAGTTGATTTTCAGTTATGCAAAAAAGATAGAACCTAATATGGTATGCATTTCTGGCGGACCTGAATTCCCCATCGAACCCGAAGAATGTAGAAAGTATTTGTTTGAAAGGAAAGAAATTGACTTTTATGTTTATAGAGAAAGTGAAATCGCATTTACTAAGATTATCCAAAAAATCATAGAAAATCAGGATATTAATGAACTTAAGAGCAAAGCCAACGATGGAATTATGTCAATAAACCTAGAAACAAATGAGCTTGTTTTAGGCAATCCTATACAGAGGATAATGGAACTAGATACAATTCCCTCCCCTTACCTTAATGGACTGATGGACAAATGGTTTGATGGTTATTCTGCGCCAGCAATAGAAACTGCAAGAGGTTGTCCCTATTCATGCGAATACTGTTCTGCAGGACACAGTTGGTTCAATAAGATTGCTATGTTCAGTATAGAAAGAGTCAATGCAGAATTGACTTATATGGCTGAAAAGATGAAAAATTATCCAAATGTGGTTTTAGGCATATGGGATACTAATTTTGGAATGTATCCTAGAGATGTAAAAATAGCTGAACATTTGAAAGAGCTTCAGGACAAATATGGTTGGCCTAATGCTTTCACTGTAACAACTGGAAAATCAAATTATGATAAAATTCTTTACATTGCGTCTCTCCTTAAAAACAAGATGTATATCAGCTCTTCAGTACAATCATTGAATCCTAAAACTCTTGAAGTAATAAAAAGAAAAAACCTCCCTTTAAAAGAATATTTAGAACTACAAAAAGAGATAAAAAATAGAAATATGCCTTCAGATGCAGAGCTTATATTACCTATGCCTGAAGAGACAAAAGAATCATTTTTCCAAGGAATAAAGATATTATTAGATGTAGGCATAGAATCTATCACTACTTATACTACCATGCTATTAAAAGGCGCCCACATGACTTCTGAAGAAATGAGAAAGAAGTATGGCATGATTACTAAATTTCGTCTGGTTCCTAGACAGTTTGGTGAATATTGTAGCAAAAAATGTTTTGAAGTTGAAGAAGTATGTATTGCAACAAATACAATGTCTTTTGAGGATTATCTTGAATGCAGAGGCTTTGCATTAATCTCTTCTTTCCTTTCAAATGAACAATTTGATATAATCAGAAAGCATATCAAAGAGCTAGAAATTAATTTTTATGAATTTATTTATTATCTGTGGCTGGATGTTAAAGTAGGCAATAATAAATTATCAGAGATTTATAAGGAATATATTGATGAAACAAAAAAAGAGTTATGGAGTTCTAAAGAAGAAATATTTAACCATTTCTCACTCCCCGAAAATTATCAGAAACTGCTTGAAGGAGAATTAGGAGACAATCTAATGCGAAAATACAAAACAAAAATGTTGATAGAATGTTGCATCCTGTCAATAGAGATAGCATATTCTAATCTAAATAGGATGACAAAAGATATGATTAACAAAGATATTACAGAATCTTTAGATGCAGCTAAAATATGGGTAATAGCAATGAGAGACGTAAGTTCTGTATTCCGAAATGGAAGGTATAGGTACAGCAATGAATTCTTAAATTTACCTTATGATATCTATTCATGGTACCAATTAGGTAACCACTCTGGAAAGTTGATTTCCTTCAAAAGATGGAGTAAATATGAAATTTCTAGTGACTTCAGGAATGTGGAAAGAATATTTGAAGAAGGAAGAAATCTTTATGGAGATGACTTCCAATTTATCATTGGAAGGTTGCTAATAAATTGGAATATCAATAATTTTTGGAGAATTTGTAAACCCATTTAATGTTAACTAATAATATTAACCAATTTAACAAAATATAATCCGAAAAATTAATCTATTATTTTTTAATATTAAAAATTAGTTCTTATCTTGCGATAAAAAGTATTTTTCACAATCCCACTTTCGAGTATGACTTTTCCTACAATTATTTATATCAAATAAATCAGGTTTATCTTCGTAGAGCTTCTCTAAGTCTTCCAAGTAAAACATTTTTTTACCAAAGTATTTGAAAATTTCACGAATTAATTGTAGGTCTTCATAATAATCCAATGTAACTCTCATAGGTAAATCTTTAGAATATTTGATAGAAGCAACCTTGAACTGGTCCTGATTCAAATAGATGTATGCTCCAGCAAGTGCACGCATTTTAGGATCAGTTACTTCTTCCCAAACTTTCTTAAATGTTAATACTCGAAAAATCTCTGCATCTATTCCATGTGGGTAAGGAAACATTAAATTGTTTGAAGCATAATCTAAATCTTTTTGATTTAAGTAAAATGATATCAATAAATCTACTATCCTTGGGTCAACCAATGGACAGTCCCCGGTAATCCTAACAAAATGATCTGCATTGAACTGGACACAAGTTTTATATAAGCGATCCAATAAATCTTCTTCTTCCCCCCTATAATATGGAAGATTATGTTCAATGCAAAATGTTTCTATTAAATCATCCTTTTCGCTGATGGAGGTAGATACAACTACTTTATCAATAAACTTTGATTGAGACAACCTTTCATAAATCCAGAGTATGCTTGGCTTACCGGCAATATCTAAAAGTACTTTATTGGGCAGGCGACTTGACCCCATTCTCGCTTGAATTATACCGAGTATCATTTTTGGTTAAACGAATGTCAGTGATTAATTAATTTAAGTGTATTTAATTCATAACCTTTTTAAACCATGTAGAAATTAGAATTAATATGGGTATTTTTGAAGGACAAACTATCTTGATTACTGGCGGTACAGGATTTTTAGGTAGAAATTTAACCCGAAAGATTCTTCAGGAGAATCCAAAATCTATTAGACTGTTCAGTAGAGACGAAGTTAAGCATCATTATGTGCAACAGGAATTTAATAATGATCCTCATTTAAGAAATTTTATTGGCGACGTGCGTGATTTGGAACGGTTGAAAAAAGCTACTCGGGGCTGCGATATTGTCATTCATGCTGCTGCCTTAAAAAGAGTAGATATGATGGAATATAATACCAGTGAAGCTATCAAAACCAATATTTTAGGAACACTTAATGTGGTCGAAGCATGTATCGAAAATAAAGTTAAGAAAGTTATTATGGTTTCTACAGACAAAGCTTGCGAACCTATCAATATTTATGGCGCTTGTAAATTTGTCAGCGAAAGAATATTTATTGAAAGTAATTATAGCCGTGGTGGAGAATATCCACAATTTATTTGCGTCCGTTACGGAAATGTGTTAAGTAGCACCGGCTCAGTAATTCCTACGTTTATAGATAAAATAAAGAAGGGACATAAAATTTTATTAACGCACCCAGAAATGACTAGATTTATTATTAATGCAGATCAAGCAGTAGATTTAGTATGTAACGCTATTCAACATGGAGTTGGAGGAGAAATTTTTGTTCCTATTCTTCCTTCATTTAAGATTACTCAACTAATCTCTGCCTTAGATGACTTCCATGGGAAAAAAAGTGAAGTGGAAGTAACGGGAATTCGACCAGGAGAAAAACTTCACGAATTGATGATAAATGAACATGAAGTTGAAAACACTTACCTCTTTGAAAAATATTTGGTGGTAACTTCACATATTCAGAAACATAATCTAATTACTAACCCTATTTATGTCCGAGAAGGTAAAAAAATAAGTCTTAATGATATGAAAGAGTTTAGTTCCAGAGACACGCTAATTAGTGATGAGTCGGTAAAAAATATTGTATTAAAAGAAATGTCTTCTAATAATTATCCTAAAAACGAAGTATTACAGTAAATTATATTAAACTGATTATACTACCATGAAAACAATTTTAATAACGGGGGCAAGTGGATTGTTAGGTTATAATTTAATCAATGATTTTTTAAAGCATCAAAGATTTTATAATTATAAAATATATGGGACTTATTTTAATAATCCCATTTATTCAGAAAAATGCATTGGGTTAAAACTAGATTTAAGAAATGGTTCTGATGTTAAAAAAATAATAGAGGAAGTAAAACCAGAGGTTATAATTCACTGCGCTGCTATGACTGATGTCGATCGGTGTGAAAAAGAAAGAGATGAATGTTATAATACTAATGTAACTTCTACCATTAATTTGTGCAATTATAAACCCCATAAAGCAAAGTTAATCTATATTTCAACTGATGCAGTATATGAAGGAAAAACAGGCAATTATTCTGAAAATTCCGAGACGCAACCAGTGAATTACTATGGCCGGACTAAATTAGAAGCCGAAAAGATAGTAATGCAACTTGAAAATTATACCATCCTGCGTGTGAACATATTTGGAACCAGTCCTGCAAAGAAATTGAGTTTGGCAGAATGGTTTATTAAAAAATTAAGAAATAAAGAAAAGCTTAACGGATTTTCAGATATATACTTTAACCCCATATTAGTAAATAATCTTTCTGAGATAATTATAGAAACAATCGAAAGAGATATAATCGGTTTATATAATGTGGGCAGTCCAAATACGATGAGCAAATATGATTTTGGCCTTAAGATAGCAGAAATATTTAACTTCGACAAAGATTTAATAAATAAGTCTTTATCAAAAGATATTAATTTTATTGCAGAAAGACCAAAAAACTCCACCATGAATATCTCAAAAGTAAGAGAGAAGTATAATACTAAATTACAGACGATTGAAGAAGGCTTAATAACTATGAAGAGAATAAAGATAGAATGAACTAAAAGGAATGTTATTTGGGGTGAAACATTAAATGAAAAAGTTTTATCACGAAGAGAACGAAATTGGATTTATCGGAATCGATAAAGAAGATTTCATTAAAAATATGTACGAATGGTCAAATGATGATGAAATTACGCACCTAATGTTTACGGGCATATGGCCAGGTAATTATGAGACGCTCGAACAGACTTATACCAACCTTGTAAAAGGAGACAATGTCGTGTTTGCTATTGTTGATAAGAAGAATGATAAGATCATTGGTATTTGCGGTCTCTATGGCATACAATGGCAGCCGCGCTTTGCAGAATATCGTATCCTCATCGGAAATAAAGCGTATTGGGGAAAAGGTATTGGAACTATGGCTGCAACGTTTATCTTAAAATATGCTTTTAGAAAACTTAACTTAAATAAAGTTCATTTAGGAGTAAACGTAGAGAACAAAGGCGCCGTGAAGTCTTATGAAAAAGCAGGGTTTAAGCATGAAGGTATAGTAAGACAAGAAATATATAGGAATGGAAGATATTATGATGCTCACAAGATGAGTGTTCTAAGAGAAGAATGGAATAATTAAAGATAAATAAGATTATCAAGATGAAATTTAAAGCTGCAATTATCGGATGTGGAAATATTGGTTGCTATCTCGATAAATATCAACCGGGTTTTGTCTTTACTCATTTGTCCGCTTATCAAAATAGTAAGGAAATAGAAACTATCGCTTTATGTGACAATGACTTTAAAAAAATCCAAAACATCGCTAAAGAAAAAAATATTTCCGCTATTTTTGCTGATGTAAAAGAGATGTTAGATAAAATAAAACCGGATATTGTCAGTATTTGCACTCCCGACGAAACACACTATTCAATTTTAAAAGAAGTAGTAAAATATCCTTGTGTAAAAGGGATTTGGTGCGAAAAACCTCTAGCCGTCTCAATTTCTCAAGCAGAAGAAATGATTAAGCTTTGTAAAGAAAATAATATTAAACTGCTTATCAACCATATCCGAAGATATGATCCTTTCTACCATGCTTTAAAGGAGAATATGGATTTGTTAGTTGGAAATGTTCAGAACGTCATCTGCTATTATAGCGGCGGGATAGTTACTAGCGGATCTCATCTCCTCGATCTCTTAAATTACTTTTTTGGAGAGTGTAAAACCGTCTCTGCAGATAAAACCAAGATAGCAACCGGATTAAGTGCTAAAATTACTTACAAAAATGGACTATCCGTAACATTGATCCCTTGTGATAATAACTTTTATTCTATCATGGAATTAAATATTTTAGGATCGAAAGCGAGGATAGATACGATCGACAAACCCTTTGCCAAATATGATTACCGCTATTTTACTACTCAAGAAGATTCTAAATTAGGAACAAAGTTTATCGGGACAGAGATAAGAGATATTTCCAAAATACTGCCAAAAAATATGGCACGGATAAGTTTTGAAAATGCTCTTGCAGATTTGATCTTAGCCATCCAAGAAGAATTCGCTCCTTCTTCTTCGGGAGAAGAAGCTTTAAAATCATTAAATATAATTTCTGCTTTAGTTTATTCCTCGGAACATAATGGAGAAACAATCGTTTTTCCGTTTCCTGAAACAAAAAAAATAACCGAAATAAAAGAAGCTATCATACCTAAAGCGGAGGGAAATCTCAAAAAATGGAAAAACCAGTAATTTTAGGTGGTAAGCCTGTTTTAACAAGCCCTCTTCCTAGAACTAATAATATTGATGAAAAAGAAAAATCTGCTGCCATGCGGGTGCTTGACAGCGGCGTCTTATCTGATTTTATTGGTAATGCTGGAGATAAATTTTTGGGAGGAAAAGAAGTACTCCAATTAGAAGAATATTTTAAAGAAAGATTTAAAGTTAAACATGCTGTTACTTTTAACTCTGCAACAACCGCACTCGAAGCAGCCATCTGCGCTCTAGGTATCGGTCCCGGAGATGAGGTAATAGTTTCTCCTTATACTATGTCTGCTACAGCCACAAGTATCCTTATGAATATGGCTACACCGGTTTTTGCCGATATTGAAACTGACACTTTTAACTTGGATCCTAAATCCATTATCAAAAATATCACTTCAAAAACCAAAGCTATCTTTGTAGTAAATCTTTTTGGAGGAAGCGCCAGATACGATGAAATTTTAAAGATTGCTAAAGAGAATAACATAAAAATTATTGAAGATAACGCTCAAGGCATGGGTGGAAAGTATGGAGAAAAACATCTTGGCGCCATTGGAGATATCGGTGTCTTTAGCTTTAATTGTCATAAAACCATCCAATGTGGAGAAGGAGGGGTCTTAGTTACCAATAATCAAAGATACGCTTACCGGGCCCAATTGAAGAGAAATCATGGAGAAGTAGTTGCAGACGCTCTAAGAATAGATGAAGCAGTACTTGGAAGCAATTATCGTTTAACAGAATTACAAGCGGCCATTGCTGTAGAACAACTAAAAAAGCTTGATTTCTTGAATGAGAAAAGGATTCGATTAGCCAATTACCTCACCGAAAAATTAAGAGAGATTCCGGGATTTACTCCCCCTTTTGTTTTACCGGATACTAAGCATGTTTATTACCTGTACCCTATTAAATTTGACGAGCAGAAAGTGGGCATTTCCCGAAGTCTCTTTGCTAAAGCTATGGAAAAAGAAGGGTTTCTTCTCAATCAAGGCTACGTCAAACCCATCTATCTCATGAAGATCTTTCAAGAAAAGAAGATTTTTCCCCATTCTCATTTCCCTTTTGAGAACGAGAATTATTCCGAAGGAATTTGTCCTAACACGGAATGGTTGTATCATAAAGAACTTCTTTACACCAATATTTGCCGCCATCCTCTTACTACAGAGCACATTGATCTTTTTGTTATGGCCATCAAGAAAGTTATAGCACACGCTTCTGAATTGAACGCGTTTGAGAGAGCATCAAGAACATGAAAATTTTATTTTGTGCGCAAGATATTGCCGGCGGCCAAGCTCTCTTACCATTGATTAGCTTGCCTTCGATTGGTCCTGCTGATGAAAAAATGTTAGTAATGGCCGGCAAGAGCAAAACTCTCTTTGAAAAACCTGGCGTTTTTAAAAACTTCATCGATGCGGATACAGATAAAGAATTATTTATTAAGGTAGAACAATTTTCTCCAGATGTTATTGTTACCGGAACCAGCTTTACTATGTCGATAGATAAGCAAATGATAGAATGGGGTAGAAAAAATGATGTCCCTACGTTAAGTATTGTAGATCATTGGGCTAATTACTCTCAAAGATTTGAACACCAGAAATATCTTCCAAATATCATTTGTGTTACTGACGAACTTATGAAAGAAGAGATGAAAAAAGAAGGTTATAATAAGGAAATAATTAAAGTTACCGGTAATCCACATTTAGACAATTTTTGCCTTCCTCCAGCTCTTGAAAAAAATCCGGTCTTGTTCATCTCTCAAGCCTTTACCGAACTAGAGGGTCTGGATACAGGATATAATGAACTTATCGTCACCAAAGACCTTATCGATGTTTTTGAAGATAAGATTGCCCCTCAGAAAATGATTATCCGACCTCATCCCCGTGAAAATATTGCTAAATATGCTCCTTTTCTAAACAGTGCCATTGTCGATACTACCTCCGATGTTAATGATCTTATCTCTGAATCAAAGATAATTGTTGGAATGTCCTCTAATGTTCTGTTTAAATCATTTTTAAGCAGAAAGAAAGTTATCAGCTATCAGCCGGGCATGATTGGAGAAGATCAGTGCATCCTTGCTAAACTTAATATTAAAAAGACTATCACTACAAAAAAAGAGTTGATTAAAGAGATTAATCGTGAAAAAGAATTTATCGACCAGAAACTAATTGATAAATATACTAAAAATAATTCAACAGAAAAGGTGATGTCCGAGGTGCTAAAATTAACGTCCTAGCAATAATTCCGGCCAGAGGTGGATCAAAGTCCATTCCGAATAAGAACATCAAAATGCTCGGCGGAAAGCCATTGATGGCCCACGCGATAAGCTTAGCCAAATCTATTCCTGAGATAAATAAAGTGATTGTTTCTACGGATTCAGAGGCGATTGCAGCGGTGGCTAAAGAATTTGGAGCAGAAGTGCCTTTTATCAGACCACCGGAGTTGGCTAAAGATGATACTCCCACTTTACCGGTGCTCCAGCACAGCATCAGCTTTTTGGAAAAAAAAGGGTATAAAGCGGACTTAGTCTTATTATTTTTTCCCACCTGTCCGTTTTTGAAAAAAGAAACGGTTGAAAAAGCGTTAAGTCTACTGAAAGAGAACAGCTGTAATAGTGTAATGAGTGTAGTAGAAGATTATGGCCGTTTTTGGAAGTACGATTCAGAAAATAAACCTTTGCCGTTTTATCCGGATAATTATGTAAATAGACAATATTATAAACCTTTACTCAAAGAAAATGGAGCTATTTATTTTTCTAAGTATGAAGTACTTATGAGCAAAGAAAAGTTAGATGGTAAAGATACCAGGCTTATCGATAAAAGTTCAGTAAGATTGATAATAATGGAACCAAATGAATTAGTGGATATTGATACTCCTTCTGATTGGAAAAAGGCAGAAGAAAGAATAGTAAATAATAAGCAATATCCTTCTTAATTTCATAACATTTATAACTACAAATTAGAGGGGATAAAAACATGAAAATACTTATTGTTTTTTTAAATGATCGAAAAAGGACATTGATTCTTCCGGCATTAGCTGTAATCATAGCAACACTTAAGCAGGGTGGTATCGACACCAAAGTGTTTGACACTTCTTTTTATTCAGAAAATAAACGGCTTCATGAAGAAGACTCAAAAGAAGAAGCAGGAATTTTTCAAAAGATAGATTATTCTAAAATTGGTGTTAAAATAAAAACGGGCTTAGAAAAAGATTTTATTGATACAATTGATGCTTGGAAACCTGATGTAATCGCATTTAGCGTTCATAGTTACATTTTTGATCCGGCAGTGGAATTGTCAAGACTGGTTAAAGAGAAATTTGGAGATAAGATAAAAGTCATATTCGGAGGAATACATGTTACTTTAGATTATAATAATATTTTCCAAGAAAAATCAATTGATTATTTCTGTGTAGGTGAAGGAGAACTAGCTTTGTTAGAATTCTGTCAAAAAATGGGAAAGGGAGAATCCTTAACAGATATTAAAAACATTTGGTATCGTAAGGATGGACAGCTGGTGAAAACAGGATTACGTCCTCCTGTTGATCTTGATTCTTTACCAAACCCGGATTGGGAAGAATTTGCGGAATATCACCAATACGGACCTTGGAGAGGGAAACTGGTCAAAATGGCATTGGTGGAATTCTCTAGAGTTTGTCCCTTTTCATGCGCGTATTGCGGCAATCAAATTATGATTGAAGAATATGCCAAACATGGGATAAAAATGGGCCCGCACCATAAATCTCCTAAAAAATTCATTGAAGAATTAAAACACTTAAAAGACAGATATCATCTAGAATTTATTGCTATTATGGACGGAACATTCTTGTCATTCCCAGATAACGTCTTGGAAGAATTATCTGAATTATATACGAAAGAGATTGGCCTGCCTTTTTATGTGACCACCACTGCTTCTTCCATCAGCGAAAAAAGAATAGTATTGATGGAAAAGATGGGCTGTGTTTGCCTAAATTTAGGAGTAGAAAATGGAGATTTTGAATATAGAAAGAAGTATATGAACCGACCTTGGCCAGATGAGCTGATTATTAATGCATTTAAGATGGTTAAAAAATCAAGTATCGAGGCACGAGCGTATAATATCATTGGCGCCCCTTTTGAAACTCGGGAAACGATAATGAAAACTATTGAAATGAATCGAAAAATAGGAGCAGATTCCTCTTCACTAGCTATTTTTATTCCTTTTCCTGGTAGTAAAATGAGAGATTTATGCATTGAAAAAGGCCTGTTCGGGGCAGACCAGAAAATTGAAGGAGATGGAACCATTCCGGTTATTAAAAATGACGATCTAACCAATGATGAAATTATCGGGTTATTTAATACATTTACATTATATCTAAAAGTGCCTAAAGAGATGTTTCCGATTGTCAGATTAGCGGAAGAGAATAATAAATTCGCAGAAAAATTAAGGAACGTATTGAAAGAGATATATTTATCTGGGAATAAACAAGGGAATAAAGATGAAATGGTTAGGATAAAAGAAGAGAACGATAATTTTCGTAATCCTGTGGCTAAATAGCTGCTAAATCACCAAGAATAGGATAGTTAAATATGGTTGAAATCTGTAACGTGAAAAAAACAAAAGTAATCGCTGTTATTCCTGCCCTAAATGAAGAGAATACTCTTGCTATCGTGCTTCAGAGCATAACTAATCACGTCAATGATATTATTGTAGTAGATGACGGTTCTGTTGATGATACCGCTAAGATTGCTGCTAAATATGCATATATTGTTAAGCATCAAAAAAATTGTGGTTATGATCACAGCATTAATGACGGGTTTAAAGCAGCTAAAGAAAGAGGGGCGGAAATAATTATTACTCTTGATGCTGATGGCCAGCATTTAGCGGCGGATATTCCTCTTTTGGTGAATCCAATTATCGCAGGAGAAGCAGATGTGGTAATCGGCAGGAGACCGTACCAAGCTCGCTTTATGGAATCTGTTTTTGCTCGTTATGGTAAGAAATACGGCATTAATGACCCGCTTTGCGGAATGAAAGCATACAGCATTAAAGTTTATAATGACATTGGTTTTTTTGATACAATTACTTCTATTGGCACGCAACTGGCGTTTATGGCCTATAAAAAAGGATATCGAATAAAAGAAGTATCTATCAATTTGCGAAAAAGAAAAGATACACCTCGATTTGGTCGGAAATTGAAAGCCAATTATAAGTTATTCAAGGCGTATTTAAGATTGACGAAGTATTTAAATGAACAACCACAAAAATAAACTGATGGTGAGACTTAAAATGGAAATAGAAATTGACGGCAGGAAAATTGGAGATGGACATCCTTGTTATTTTATTGTTGATATTGGTTCTAATCACGATGGAGATATCGACCGCGCTAAGATGTTGATTGATTTAGCTAAAGAAAGCGGGGCGGAAGCGGTGAAGTTCCAGCATTTTAATACGAATAAAATTGTTTCTAAAGAAGGATTTGAAGGATTAAAATCCAGCTTTCAAGCCAAATGGGACAAACCAGTTGTAGAAGTTTATCGCGCGGCAGAGTTTCATCGAAGTTGGACTAAAGAATTGATGAATTATGCCAAAAAAGTAGGTATTACTTTCTTTTCCAGCCCTTATGATTTTGAAGCAGTGAATATATTAGAGGAATTAAATGTACCTGCTCATAAGATTGGTTCCGGTGATATTACTTGGTTGGAAAGTATAAAATATATCGCTAGTAAAGGCAAACCAGTAATTCTTGGAACTGGTGCCAGCACGATGGAAGAGATTGCAGAAGCAGTAGAAACAATTAAAAGTACGGGGAATGATAAATTAGTATTGTTGCAGTGCGTCACAAATTATCCTTCTTCTTTTGAAAATGCTAATGTCAAAGCGATGCAGTTATTAAGAAAGAGATTTGGTACTTTGGTGGGTTACTCAGATCATACGCCCGGTCATGTCGTAGCTATGGCTACCGTGGCTTTAGGAGGCTGCATGATTGAAAAACATTTTACTGATGATAAAAACAGAAAAGGACCGGATCACCCTTTTGCTATGGATGCTAAGGAATTTAAAGAAATGGTTGGAAATGTTCGTTTGCTAGAAAAATCCTTGGGAAGAGAAGTAAAGGAACTTTATCCAGAAGAGAAAGAAACGGTAATTTTACAGAGAAGATGCATCAGAGCAACGAGAGATGTTCCTGCTGGAAGTATTCTTAGTAAAGAAATGTTAGAAGTATTAAGACCTGCTCCAAAAGGAACATTATGCCCTAAAGAAATGGAGAGAATTATTGGTAAGGCCATTAAAGTTAAAATAAGTAAAGGAGAAGCAATTGAAGAAGATTTTTTCTAATAGCATAATCTCCTTATTTCTATTCACTCTAACTTTTCTTCATCCTTCTTCGCTATTATTGTCCTCATCACTTGCTTCACTTCCTCCATTGAAAAATAACTTAACTTTATACTCAGTATAATAAAAATAAGCAAATACATAACTAAATAAATAATCCCTGCAGTTAATGTTTTAGCTGAGAATAGGTTATACCCCAAAGATGCAAACACACTAAAAATAATTAGTACTGCTGACGAAAAATATGGTGGAAGCTGGAAAGAAATATACTTCCGTAAAGAATATATTGAGTAGATAAATAAGAA
>JBBSWE010000078.1:0-2569 GCA_038046445.1 Nanobdellota archaeon
TAGGATGTATCTTCTGGTAGACAAAGAATTAAGCAAAGAGCAAGAGAAGAGTATCGAGATTCTTAATGGCTCTCTTGGTCGTGTTATTGACATCAAAGTTTTCAAAACTTCTGTCTATGATATTGTGGAAGTGGCTGCGGAAGCGGTTAAGTTGATCGATGCTCAACCTAAAGAAGACGAGATTTATATCAATGTGACTTCTGGTCGGAAGACTAAAGCTATGGGCTTATTGTTTGGAGCTTATTGCCGTTGTTCTCGGATTAAGAAAATACTTTATTTCCCGGAAGAGAATCCTGAACCTATTTCTTTACCAAAATTACAATTTAACTTGACTGAATCCCAGAAACGAGTTTTAGAATACTTAGAACAAGGAAAGTATGAGTCTTTAACGGAACTGGCCAAGAAGATTGACATCTCTCAAGGTATGCTTTATCGTAACATCAAAGATTTGGAAGAAATGGGATTGGTTGAGGATTTGAAGTTAACGGATGCAGGGAAGATTGCGAGGTTGTAGAAGAGTGAAAGGATTATTAAATCTAAAGGAATGTAATCAAGAAGAGTTCATTTCATCTTGGAGCAATTTGTATCTTGATGCGTTTGAAGAGAACTACGTTTCGCGAATAAATAAAAAACAATTTTCGGAAGAAGATATCAAAGAATTATTTGTATGGAAAGCCCAGCATAAACTATTCAGAACTCATACAAAATTTGTGGATAATGTCATAGCCAAATTATCTATTGTTAATGAATTGAAAAATAGTTTTGATGAAGCTCGTTTTGAGGAAGAATTCGGGAGCGAGGCAGCAATCTGGCAAATTTTTCTTAAGCACATAATACAACCACAGCAGTTTCCAATTTTTGATCAACACACATATAGGGCTTTTATGTTCGTTGAGAAAGGCGAAATCTTAGAACTGCCGAAGAATAATAAAAAGAAATTAAACATTTATCAAGAAGAATATCAACCTTTCTTCAATCAATTCAACTGTTCAAATAAAAAGAAAATTGATGAAGCCTTAGTTGCATTTGGAGAATTTTTGAAAGCGTACGGTGAATTAGTCGTGGGGAAGATTGCGAGGTTATAGAATGAATAAACTCAACGTCAAAGGAACTGAAATAACGGTTATGAACATTTTGGATGAAGATTACATCTCTATTACCGATATGTTGAAAGCAAAAGACGGCGATTTCTTTATATCTGATTGGCTTAGGAATAGGAACACAGTAGAGTTTTTGGGTATCTGGGAGAAAATTCATAATCCCAATTTTAATTATGGCGAATTTGCCACAATTAAAAGTAAAGCTGGATTACATAATTATAAACTTAGTGCTAAAGAGTGGGCAGAGAAAACTAATGCTATTGGAATAAGAGCAACTACCGGTCGTTACGGTGGAACTTATGCTCACAGAGATATTGCTTTTGAATTTGGAATGTGGATTAGTGCAGAGTTCAAAATTTATCTGATAAAAGAATTCCAAAGACTAAAAGATGAAGAACAAAAGAAATTAGGATGGAACATCAAAAGAGACTTAGCAAAGATAAATTATCGTATTCATACTGATGCTATTAAAGAGAATCTTATCCCTCCTGAACTAAGTCCACAACAAGTAAATCAAGTTTACTCTTCTGAAGCAGATGTCTTGAACATGGCTCTATTCGGGATAACAGCTAAAGAATGGAGAGACAAAAACAAAGACAAAGAGGGTAATATTAGAGATTATGCCAATGTGGCACAATTAGTTTGTCTTTCTAATCTTGAAAATCTTAATGCTTTGTTCATTAATGACAGATTATCTCAAGTAGAACGATTGGTTAAGTTAAACCAAATTGCCATACAACAGATGAAACTGCTAACAGAAGATAAGAATGTAAAGAAGTTGACTGACTCAGGTAAGATTGCGAGGTTGTGAAGTTGGACTCTGAAGAATTAAAAATTTTATTGAAAGAAAAAGAAAATTTGACTTTAGAGTATAAAGAAGCATATTCTTCTAAAATTGATGAGGATATTGTTGCCTTTGCGAATACCAAAGGGGGAATTTTGATTTTAGGTGTAAGCGATAAAGGACAAATTAAAGGCTATGAGCTTACTAACGATCTAAAAGCAAAAATAAATACGCTGGCCAGAAATTGTAAGCCTTCTATTTCCGTGATTATCAAACATATTGAGAACGTAATTACTATTGAAGTTCCAGAAGGTGATGAAAAACCGTACTCTTGCAGTACTGGTTATTTCAGAAGGTTAGACGGAAACTCTCAAAAGATGTCTCAGGATGAAATAAGAATCCTGTTCCAAGAGAATGATAAGTTATCTTTTGAGGCCAAGATCAACAAAAACTGCACCATTAATGATATTTCTCCGGATAAAGTTAAAAAGTATTTGGCTGAATCTAAAGTTACTCTTGTTTCTCAAGACTTAAGAGAAATATTGCAAAGTGCAAACGTATTAGAGAAAGACAAAATCAAAAATGCAGGAGTCTTACTCTTTGCTAAAGACGTTTCTAAATTTCTTCCTCAGAGGCAAACGATAAATTCATTTACTTATAACTCCCAAGACTTTTCTGTGCTTGT
>JBBSWE010000079.1:0-4030 GCA_038046445.1 Nanobdellota archaeon
AGATTTCTATGCTGAAGTATATACTTGAGAAGTTAGATTAGCTTTATAGTTACTATCCTTTGATTCTAACCAAGTCATCACTAGATAGTACTTATTTCTCCGAAACATTTATAAATATGTTACTATCCTATAGTAGAAATCAACTTTAAAATTAAGGAGCTATTAACTATGGGAAGAAAAAACTTATTTGTTCTGGTGTTAGGGGTGTTGTTGTTAAGCGTTCTTAGTTCATTTTCTCTAGCTGAAAGCAGAGCGGTAAACTACGAAGAGATTAATCAAGGTTTAACCACGATTACGGAATCTATGAATAATTTAGATAAAGATATAGATACGGCTATCCAGAGGGATTATGGAATTGATGCCGCTCATAAACTACAAAAGAAAGTTTACAATCTGCAAAAGCAGATTATAAAATTAGAATCTACTTTTGAAGCTCCCCCGGTCTTCTCTAAGGGTCTGGTAGATCGAGAAACAGCAATAATTGCTTCTAAATTTGTAGATTTGAAACAGAAAAGCCGCGATTTACTATTAAAATTAAACAAATACCTGGGGCAAGAGAACCAGGAAGCTCAGATTGAAGCTTTAAAGAACGATTTAATTACCTTAGATCAACATTATAAAGATTATAACCAACAGATTATCGCTTTGACCGAAGCGGTAGATACCGCTATTGTTCAGCAAGAAGGAGAATTGGGGATAGCTAAATTACAAAAATCGTTACAAGCATTAGAAACTAGTATTTCCGCAGACTTAGAAAAAGCTAAAGCAGATTCTCAATTAGCGGATTATTATAAACAAACTAATTTATGGAACGATTTCAAAATAATCATAGACGGATTTACCCAAAACCTCAACGACTTACAGATTTTAGAAGCCAGATTAGAGGGTTATTTAATTCAATCTAAGACCGATTTTGATTTTGATGGTGTTCCTAACGATCAAGACAATTGTATGTGGGAATCAAACTCAAATCAAAAGGATACCAATGGAGATGGGATGGGGGATGTTTGCGATGTAGATATTGATGGAGTTCATAACGGTGACGATAATTGCCGCGAAGTTTACAATCCGGACCAATTAGATGATGATTATAACGGATTAGGCAACGCTTGCGATCCGGAATATGTTAATTGTTTTGACTCGGATGGAGCAGATGCTTATACTAAAGGTTATACTACTGACGGACAGAAAGATAATATTATTTACGACCACTGCAACGGTAACGCCGTAAAAGAAGAAATGTGTGTAAATGGAAAACAAGGTTTTACCTATTTATTCTGTCAATCTGGAGAAACCTGTCAAGAAGGGGCCTGTGTAGAAGTAATTGTTCCAGTAGATACTGATAAGGACGGTATTGAAGATGGTAAGGACAACTGTCCTAATGTAGCCAATTCCAATCAAAGGGATACTAACGAAGACGGGATAGGAGATGCTTGTGATAGTAACTTGCAAAAATACCAACAGTTATTAACCTTATACACCACTGAATATAATACTGTTGACCAACTGATTGAAGATAGTGCCGCCCAGCTTCAAAATAGTTGTTCTTCTGGAGTACAAGAATTCCAAAAGGGAATGATTAAATCAGGAATTATACGTGCTAATAATGCCCAAGCGTCCCTTACTGAAGCGGCTTTAATGATTGATGCTAATGGTTATACCATATTAGCGAATAGAATAGAAGCCTTAGCTCATCAATTTGAAACCTTAGCCTCTGCTGCTCAAAGATTTTTAGATGGCTGGAAACCAGCTGATACCTGTATTGTAGAAAATGCGGTAGACACAGATAAGGACGGAATTGAAGACAATAAAGATAATTGTCCTAGTACCGCTAATCCGGATCAGAAAGATACTGATACGGATGGAATTGGAGATGCTTGTGAGATATCTGATTGTGTTGATTCCGATAACGGGATAGACATACATACCAAAGGAAGCATTACTGTCAAAGGAAACACTATTCTTGACGTTTGTGAAGGAAGTTTGGTCAAAGAGCAAATTTGTACTGGAGAGTATGGGGGATTCGCTTTACAGATGTGCCCTAATGGAGAAACTTGCCAAGAAGGAGCTTGTGCCAAAATAGTTGTTCCTCCCATCGACACTGACAAGGACGGAATTGAAGACAGCAAAGACAATTGTCCTTTAATAGCTAATGCTGACCAGAAAGATACTGATGCAGATGGAGTAGGAGATGCTTGTGAACTAATTATACCTCCTACCGACACCGATAAAGATGGTATTGAAGATACTAAAGACAACTGTCCGACTGTAGCTAATGCTGATCAGAAAGATTCTGATGGAGATAAGGTTGGAGATGCTTGTGATCCTACTCCTCTTCCGGTAGATACTTTCGTTACCCAATATAATGAATTAAATACAAAATTGCAAGGATACGAAGACGATTACGTTGATTACAGAAAAGAGTATCTTAAAGCTAAAGATAAAAATGATGCTAAGGATATTAAGAAGCATAAGAACGAATTAAACGATCTTATTGACTCTTTAGACAGCTTAGAAGAAGACGTAGATGACTTAATCAACCAGGTTGAAGACGCTTCAGGAGATTACCGACAATTACTAGACAATCTAGACTCTTTACAAGAAGATATCACCAAACTTAAAGATAAGATTGAAAAGTTATTGGATGAAGGAAGCAGCAGCACCGGCAGTACTACCGTGGTTCAGAGTAAACCGGTTTCTACCCCTAGCTTAAAGTCTAACTCTCCGGTAGAAGTGCATAAATTAAACTTTGCCCTTCCGGCGGCTCCAGTTACTCCTCCTGCAAATACTGCTTCGGAAGGAGAAGTTATGCCTTTAGTAGTACTAGGAGCAGGAATCGTAGCCGTTTTAGCGGTAATTATCTTCTTGTTAATGCTGTTATAAGAAGATTCTTTTTCTTTTTTATTGTCTATTTATTTTGAGGATATAACATATCAGTTCAATAATATTCTAAAGTAAACAAATCTTTATATATCCCCTTCCACCTAGATAGTTCATGAAAAGATACTTTTATGGATTCCTGATTTTAGCCATATTCTTGGCACTGCCGGCAGTTTGGGCTGCTGCTGACTTCGAAGACCAATATCGCGATTTAAGAAGCGAGTATTATAATTTGGTGGACAAATATACCCATTATAAAGAAGGATATCTCGATGCCCAAGATTCAGAGGAATATTACGAATTGAAATATGAAAGAGATTTAAGGGACGTTAGAAGCGATTTCTCTTCCTTAGAAGATGATGCCACTACCTTAATTGGAGATATAAGAGATGCTGATGGTTCCGAAGCCTTGATTGACGATGTAAAGGATTTACGGGAGAATACCATAGACTTCCAAAACCGCATTGATGATCTAATCGGTGGAGATTATTACGGCCATTATGATGATCATTACTACAATCGTTACGACTATTATTATGACGCTTACGGATATTACGTCAAAGAACCGGTTAAAGCTGTTGCTCCTGAACCCCCGGTAAAGGTAGAGCCCTTGAACGTTTACTTCGTAGAAAGTACCCCTGCTAATGCCGCTGTAGTGGCTGCACCGAAAGTAATCACTGCTCCAGTAGACTTTGGAATCGTGTGGTTGTTGGCTGGAATCGTAATGTTATTAGCAACCATCATCTTCTTAGTGCTAGTAGGTACAAGAAAGAAGAAGTAAAAATTAAATTTTTTATTTTATTTATCTTAGAACATCTTCGATAGGCTTTTTTCCCTTCAGCTTCTTGGGATCGACATTTCCCTTGGCTTCTTTAGCCATGGCCACTAGGTCTACACCCAAATCTTTTAATTCCTTAATATGCATCTGCATTAATTGTTCGACAATCTGTAGAATGCGCATCAATTCTTCCCGCTCCTTGGTTAAAGTAGCTAAAGAGCCCTTATGAAAGCCCACTTTTTCGTTTTTATCCATTTCTTTTGCCATAAGTGTAAGAGAGAAAGGAGGTTTATAAGCTTTTGCCCAGACTTTATCGTCTAGAGTATAGAAATACTTTTAAATTTACTAAAAACAAAGTTACAAATGGAACTT
>JBBSWE010000080.1:0-13226 GCA_038046445.1 Nanobdellota archaeon
GTGGTGGGGAATTAGAGGTAATAAAGCCATTAAATACTTAGGCCGGATTAGAGAAGTGACTTATATCTTCATCATGTTCGTTCCCATCTTCTATAACGAAATCCCTTTTTCTGTGAATCATATCATTGCGGCAATATTATTCTTCCCCTTATTCTATTTCGTGATTGAACTGCTGGATCGTTATACCCCTAACCCTAAAGCAATTATGGAAGATTTGAAAGAAAACAATCCTTCGGAAAAAGAAAAAGATCCTTTTGCTGATTTTCCGGTAGAAGAACCCCAAACTAATCCCTATTCCCCACCCACTTCCACTAATTTCAATCCAGCCTCTTCAAGAAGTTATAATCATTCTTCCAACAATTCTCCCAAAAATTATAATACTCAACCCACTTTTAACTCTCGTCCATGGAAATAGAAATAATTACCCAAATACTGGAAGGAGTTCGTTCTGCACTGTTATTGATAGGATTATTTTTGTCCGTGAAAGCAGTAAAAGCTTTGGTTCAACACGAGTCGACGGAAAGGATGCATCTCATCAAGAAGAATGTTTTTGTCTGGCTGATGTGGGGGATGTTCTTTTTAGTTATCGCTACAGTAGGAAAGAATATTTCTTTAACAGTAGGAGCTACTTCATTAGTAGGGGATGGTTTTTTGATTGTACATTACTTCTTCTTCCTTCTTGCTTTTTCTTATTTCTGGAAAAGTTCAGGAAAGTTACATCAATTAAGCCAACGCGAGAAGATCTTCCTAGTGGGAGTAATATGTTTGGTTTTGATTGGAGTAGTATATCTCATCTATAGTTTGATCCTTCCGGGAGAAACTAGTGGAAAAGGATTAGAAAAAGTCTTGCATTGGCTTTATCCCATTATCGTATCTATTTTATTCCTTTCCACTTATTCCGTTCGTTCCAGAGTAAGAGCAAAGTTGATCGATCGCTCCTTGTGGTACATCTCTAACGGAGTATTCTTTTACTTTTTAGGATATATCTGTTTCTCTTACGTTTACTTTAGCGGAAGTAAATTGCCCTATCTTCCTTTAATTTATACCTTCTTATTCATTATCAGTGCAGGATATTATGTATTAGGATTTCTGGTAGCGAGAAAGAAAATAGGTAAGGATTAAATAAGAATTACTATCTTTTATATCTTATAAAATCTAAATATTTATTAACTGTTAATATACTTTATACTTATGCCAGAAATACCTTTTGATAATATCGAATCAATTGTTGGGAGTGAAGAAAATGTTGAACTCTTCTTGAGAGCCTTACCAATAGATACTTTTTATTGGAAAAATCCCGAAGGGAATGATACGGGTTATGCTACTCATGCTCAAGTAGTGGATGCGACGATAGTGATATATAATTTGAAGGCAGCTGGTCATCAGAGAAAAGTCAGTTTAGGGGTGAAGATTCCGGAAGGATCCGGAAAAATAGATGCTAATTTAGAGAGAGTTAAATTCGCGTATCAAGCTAGAAATTACGAAGTCAGGCATACCGGAGTTGATGATCGGGATCCAGTCTTTGGTGTCCAGGACCCTTTTGAACGTTAATTATTAAGGAAAGAAGTTATTAATGCTAATATTTTTAAACTGAAATGTATTTATTCTAACTATGATCGAACACGAACGAACTTTTCTCGCTAAACACCTTCCAGAAGGATTGTTAAAATGTAAATCTAAAGAAATTTTGGACATTTACTTACCTACTGACAGCCGTCATCCTAAATTAAGAATTAGAAAGAACGGAGATAAGTATGAAATCACCAAGAAAACTCTGATTGATTTAAATGATACAAGCAAACGGAAAGAAGAGACTACTTCTCTGACCATAGAAGAGTTCACTGAGCTGGAACAATCTGTAAAGGGAAAAGAGTGCACAAAACCAGATATTATTATCCTCTAGAAGGAAGAACGGCTGAAGTAGATATGTTTCTGGATGAATTGAAAGGATTAGTGTTGGTGGATGTAGAATTCCCTGAAAATGAAGAACACTTAAAGAAACAATTCCAGCTACCAGAATTCTGTTTAATCGATATTACTCAAGAAGAATTTATTGCCGGGGGAATGCTCTGCGGTAAGAAGTATGCTGACATTGAAAAAGAATTAAAAAAACGGGGATATCAGAAGATATAATAATTAAACCTAAAAAATAATAATCAAAAATATACCTACAAATAAGCTTTAGCTTTATCTACTAAAGGCATGATCGCTTCAACTTCTTCTTTGGTCATCCTTCCCAACTTGGCAAAAGATAATTCTCCCGCCGCATTCTTGTTTTCTCGGCCGATCTGTAATTTGGGAGTTCCCTCATTATAAGTATATACTCCCACTATAATTTTGGTACGTTCAAATTCCGCTGAAGCGGAAAATAATTCCTTATCTAAACTCTTGTCGAATCCTGGCATAAATATGACCTCCATTAAGTCTAATGATTCAATTCATGGGTTTATTTTAAAAGGTTTCTGAAAATTAGAGGGATATTTCTATCTGCGGGGTTTATTTGTAAGTCACAAAACAATGAGTAGCCAACTTCAAACCTAAATCTCTTCCATAAGAATCATGCAGTTTCTTAATAGTAATGCTTTTTTCCGATACTTCTGGATTTATCGGTTTCATCAATTGAACGATATTTTCTAAGGATGTTTCTCGCGGCACCACTTCCTGTGTGCATGTAGTAATAGGACGAGGACCCAAAATAATCGAATAAAAAGAAGCAAAACCCACTATCGCAGTCGTACCATAAAAAAGCATATCTTTAATGCGTTGTCTTCGATTTAACTTTCTTGTTTCTCTTTCACGCTCTTCTCTTTCTCTATTTTCTTGTAAACTAAACTCTGCTTCATAAGTGGCTCTTAATGAACCACCCTTTACCGTAATTTCCTCTTCTTTCCATTCCTGAGGAGAAGCGAGGTCCATTTTCACCAAATATTCTTCTCCAAGAACTCTCTTTAAATTAGTATACATTGCTAATTCTAACCCTACGGGATTAGGACTATAGATGTTCTGTATCATAAGAGAAGTGAGATTCACTAATTTTTGGGGTGATTCAGATGATTTTTTAACCATGTGATTTCCTAACGTAAATTCATTCTTAAATGTTTCTATCTTTAAATATAGAAATGCGTTGATTAATAATATAACACATTTCTAATATAGCTCACTCATCGCAAAATATATCCTTCGAATATTAAGCCTGCTCGCTAAACATCCAGATTAACTACATCTTTAGCATGCTTCTCAATGAAATTCTTCCTCGGCTCTACTTCGTCGCCCATGAGAATAGTGAACATCTGATCCGCCAAGATGGCATCTTCTACTGCAATCTTTTTCAATAATCTAACTGCTGGATCCATAGTGGTTTCCCACAATTGAGTAGGATTCATCTCTCCCAGACCTTTATAACGCTGGATTAAAATTTCGTTTCCTAGTTCTAACACTTTTTTCTCTTTTTCTGCATCACTGTAAACATATTCTACTTTCTTCCCTTTTTGTAAACGATACAAGGGAGGCTGAGCTACATAGACATGCCCTTGTTCTACTAAGGGTTTCATATAGCGATAAAAGAAAGTCAGCAATAAGGTCATGATGTGTGAACCATCCACGTCCGCATCAGTCATGATAATAACTTTATTATAACGTAATTTTGCTACGTGAAATTCTTCTCCTACTCCCGTACCTAAAGCTTGAATCATAGAAATTATTTCGCGATTTTCCATAATTTTATGCAAGCGAGCTTTTTCTACATTAATGATTTTTCCGCGCAAAGGAAGAATAGCTTGAAATTCGCGATTGCGCCCTTGTTTGGCCGAGCCTCCGGCCGAATCTCCTTCCACAATATAAATTTCGCACTTAGCCGGATCGCGATTAGAACAATCAGCTAATTTACCCGGTAAACCTGCTCCTTCTAAAGCACTTTTTCTGCGGGTCAATTCACGAGCTTTTCTAGCTGCTTCCCGAGCTCGAGCTGCATCTAAACACTTGCCAATGACCATCTTAACTACTTGCGGATGTTCGCTGAAATAAATGTCTAATTGCTCGTTAGTAATAGTAGTTACAATTCCAAACACTTCGCTGTTGCCTAATTTAGCTTTAGTTTGTCCTTCAAACTGAGGTTCAGGAACTTTTACAGAAATTACTGCGGTTAACCCTTCTAACACATCATCACCGCTTAACTTGATATCTTCTTTAGCTCCGGCTCCTTTAGCAAAATTGTTCATCACTCTAGTCAGAGCAGTCTTGAATCCAGAAAGATGTGTTCCACCTTCAATAGTGTTAATATTATTTACAAAAGAGAAGACGTTTTCTTGGTAACCGGCATTATAACGTAAAGATATCTCTACAATTACATTATCTTTTTCTTTTTCGAAATAAACCACTTCGTGTAGAGGAACTTTGTTCTGATCTACATAAGAAACAAACTCTTTGATTCCACCATCGTATTTGAAGGTGTCTTTTTTATTTTCTTCTCGTTCATCGATAATAATAATTTCAATTCCCTTGTTCAGAAAAGCCAATTCTCTCAACCGTTTGGTCAAAATTTCATAATGATAAACACTTTCAGTAAATATCTCCGGATCAGGTAAAAATTTAATGGTAGTTCCGCGGTCGTTAGTCACTCCATCTACTTTTAATTCGTCTACGGGAGCACCGCGGCAATAATGTTGCACATGAATATTACCGTTACGTTTTACGGTCACTTCTAATTCTACGGAAAGAGCGTTAACTACCGATAGGCCTACTCCATGTAATCCACCAGAAACCTTGTAAGAATTCTTATCAAACTTTCCTCCGGCATGGAGTTTGGTTAAAGCTACTTGTACTGCTGGAATTTTTAATTGAGGATGCGGATCTACTGGAATGCCTCTTCCGTTGTCGCTAACAGAAACAGAATTGTCTTTATGCAATAGAACTACAATTTTATTACAGAAACCAGCCATGGCTTCATCGATAGAATTGTCCACGATTTCATAGACTAGGTGGTGCAGGCCTTTAATGTCAGTAGAACCAATATACATAGAAGGTCTAACCCTAACCGCCTGTAAACCCTCTAACACTGTAATGTTACTAGCAGTATATTCTTCTGATTTTTGTACATTCTGTTCTTCTTCTGCCATTTTATTTTCCTATTTTATACTTCATCTTTTCTAAAGGAATGAATTTCTCAATCATCACTCCTAGTTTAGAAGTATCTTTTTTGTAAAAACTAAGGTAATAATATTTGCCGTCCCTAAATCTAACCGAACAATTAAGACCCCATTTACGCTTAAAGTATCTTTGCATAAGTTGATGTTCTTTTAATGAAAAAGAGTTGGTACAAAGAATAAGGTCTTTAATAGACTTACAATAACTACCATCATCGCAAGTCCACACCGCTAAACTTAGTGGAGTCAATTGTTCCAAAACTTTTGTGCTAACTTCTTTTCGATTATGAGTATAAAATAAATTATAATAGTAATTAAACACGGGATGAGCAAACGTGGTAAATGAGTAAGTTGCGTCTTTGCGATTTTTACGCAGATCTCTTTTCGGCTCAGATAAAGTGAATTCTTTTAGTAAGTCATACTTCCAATATAAATATTCTTTTTGTTTCTCAGAATGTTCAACTCTAAAAAGGGCATTACTGCCTCTTTTTCTGAGATTTCCATCTCCCAAAACCGTCCCCATTAGAACCTCGTGTTGTTCTCGTGACAAAAGTAAAAGTGGATCATGAGAAAGAGATTGTTTCCATTCTATTACTGCTTTTCTCAAGGTTCTTACTGGTAAAACTTTAATATCATGTTTCTTCGAAAAAAGATCCAACTCTTTTTTAACCCTGAACGTAGAAATCAAGGAAGCTTTACTTTTATCTAACGTTGGAAACATCTTTAACACTTTAGCTTCGTTTAAAGCTCTAGCAAGTATGGAATGGTTCTTAAAATGATATTTTTCCACTAATATTTTAGCATCTCCCCTTTTCTGGACCTCTTGAAGCAATTGGTTTAAATCAAAAGTTTTTCTGACTGCTTCCAGCCCTTCTAATACAGTGATGTGAGAAGCGTCATATTCTTCTATTTTAGGTTGACTTTTAGGTACGTTTTCAGGTTGATTTTCGGGCTGGTTTTCACTCATTTTTAAGGTTAATTTTAATCTTTCTCTTTTTTGTTTTATCGTCGTTAAATCAATAAGAAATATAGAATTTTGTGGTTTATAAAGATATCGGTAGAATTAGTCCAAAAACAACCTAAACTTCATCGATTCTCCAATGGGGATTGACTTCCATATCGCCCGATTCTTTCCTTCTTAGATAGCCTTCCCAGGCGATCATGGCTCCTTGGTCTCCCGCCAAGCTTAACGGAACATTATAAAACTTACAGCCGCGTTCTTTGCACATAATTTCTAGCATTTCACAGAAACGTTTATTTGCTCCTACTCCTCCGATCAGCACCAATTCATTCTTCTCCGTGTGCGCTACCGCCCGTTCTACTACTTCCGTAAGCATAGCAAAACAAGTTTCTTGCAAAGAATAACATAAATCTTCTTTAGAAGCTCCTTTTTCATACAACTGCTTAACTTTAGTCAAGATTCCAGAGAAGGAAACATCCATCCCCTTCACAGTATAAGGCAGTTCAATATACTTTCCTTTCTTAGCTAGCAATTCAATTTCCGGTCCAGCCGGAAAGCCCAAACCAATGATGCGGCCGAACTTGTCGAGCATATTTCCTAAACCCACATCCAAAGTTTCTCCCACTACCCGATATTTACCTTCCTCTTGCACTACAATCTGAGTATTGACTCCGGAAACGTACAAATAACAAGGATCTTTCAAATGGTTGTGAATTTTACCGATAGAAAGATGGGCACAGCAGTGATTGATGCCTACAAGCTTCTTTTTGTATTTACTGCTCCATTCTTTTACTTTTTTGTAACCGGCCCATAAAGCCGGATCGATTCCCGGACCGGCAGAATAAGCGATGAAAGAAATATCTTTCCAAGTGAATTTGGCTGTATTCAAAGCCTTTTGCAGCACTTCTTCCGCTACTTTAAGATGATGTTCAGCCATTTCATTCGGAATCATTCCTCCTTCCTTAGAGCTGTAGCTATCTTTCTCATTAGCGAGAACTTCTCCTTTATCTGTTACTATTCCTACTCCAAAGGTATGAGCAGTACATTCTACGCCTAGGATGATCATTTTAATTAGAGAATCGAGTAGTACTTTAAAAAATTATAGAAAAATATACCCTTAACTTTTAGATTACTAACCACTATTCTATCTACCACCGGGGGTTACCCGGCCACCCATCCATCCCCGTCTTATCATGGGTAGTAGCACCTCTATAAAATCTTCCCATCCAATAACCAGATTCTCTTCCGGGAATAGTAAGAGTGTAAAACGTGGCTGCTAACGGATCTTCTGACCAATTAGAATTTGTATTATAAATTCGTGATTCTGCAGAATTAAGAGAGACATGTTCATGCAAAGTATCACTTCCATTTACTTTCAGAAATGTATCTGCTCCAATATAAATATTTCCTACCACTACAGAAATTCCCACTACAGATAATATTCCCACCCCTATTTTTCCAGAAAAATAAAGTATATCTTGTATCCGGTCTCCCAATCCCATTTCTTCTTAAATGTGGAGAGTATTACTTAAATATTGTGAAATTACCCCTTGAATTGTTTGTGGTAACCTTGTTCACCCCACATCTTCATATCCTTTTGCTCTATTTCTAACTATGGTGAAAATAAATGGGAATAATACAAGAATTGGAAGATTTGCTGAACAAGTTCAGATTCCAAGATATTGTCTATGAATATCAACAAGGATTGTACATCGTTTTAGGCACAGCTAGAGAAAGAAAAAGAAAACTAAAGCCGGAAGAGGAAGAAAAGTATCGCTTGCTAGAAGAAGCAGTAGTAGAAGAAAAGGGTCTTTTAGCTTTCTTACCTTTCCGTCGACCAGAATTACCCCCGGAATATAAACGTAGTTGGGTTAACGGACTGCCTAAGCATCGCGAGAGATATAGCAAAATCCTCCAGCCCGGAATGTACTTTTACTTCCCGGGAATTTGCACTATCGTCAAAGATTCCGCTCAGGAAAGAGTCTTGGATTTAGGAGCTATTACGGTCATGACTATCGATGATGCTCCTACCGCCATGGGCATTAGCTGCAACTTGCGTTATCGCATCGCAGATTTGTATAAGACTTATACTGCGGTACACGATTATGAAGACTCTTTGAAGATCGAAACGCTATCGAGATTAGCTGAAGCCAGTCTGGGAAAAGGATTAAACGAGTGGAAAGCTCAATCTACTATTAAAGGAGTCGAAGGAAAAGTAGCCGAGAGTTTACGCGAGCTAGTTACGGATAAATGGGGATTAGAAATCCTCAACGTTACTTTAACCGATGTCACTCCCACTTATACTCAAAGACTAGTTTATAGTGGACAGCCCGTACCGATTAAGCTTATGAATCACCTAATTGATCCAGAGTAAAAGAAAAATAAGAATTAATTTTCTACTTCAAGGCTCTTTGCATCCAAGCTGGCAGAACCATCGCTGCATGGTGCATATCCGGAGAATACCATTGCAACTTATTTAGGTCTAATCCGGAACTCTTCAAGCGTTCATTTAATCCCTTCAAAGCAGCCTTGAACACTCCTTTCTTATTAGACGCACCCAAGAAAGTAAAATATCCCCCGTAATAAGTAGGTACGGCTGAAATAAATCCTTGAATTTCTCCTTGTGGAAAAGCCTTCTTGAAAGACTTATAATTGTCGGACATCTCTTGAGGTTGTAACGCGCCCGAGCCGGTTTGCCGAATCAGCACACCGCCGGGGGCCAAAATGTATGAAAGATCTTCATAAAACTCTTTCTTAAACAAAGAAGCTCCTGCTCCGATGGGATCGGGAGAATCAACGACGATAACATCATACTTTTTTCCTTCCGCTCTCTTTTCTTTGACATAATCAAAGCCGTCAGCAATAGTTAAATTTACTCTTTTATCATTAAAAGCTTTACCGGGAACAGAGGGCATATATTTCAACATTAAATCAATCACCTTACGGTCAATATCTACCACGTCAATTCTTTTCAAGAATTTGTACTTGACTATCTCTCTTAAGGTTCCCCCATCACATCCAATCAAAAGAGCGGTTTGAGGAACATGGGCACAAGAATTAACCGCACAATGAACAATAGGCTCATGATAATAAATCTCATCATTGGTAGTGGTTTGAACAATCCCATCTATAATCAAAACTATACCATGACGTGGACTCTGCAAAACTTTCAAGTCTTGCAATGGTTTTCCTTGAGCATCTTTACTCATTTCTTCATATAGAACTTTGGTTACTTCAAAAGCTTGCGCGATATCAGGGTACAAATCTTCCACAAACCACATTTTTCCTTTTCTTTTTTCTAATCCCATGGTGTTTACCTCGTTTTTCTTCTATAAATAAGGGAAAATTAAAGTAAAAATAAAGCAAGCAAAAATTAAAAAGCTTACTTACTGGAAGCAGCTTGTCTCTCTAAATCTCTCTTCTTAGCTACAGCGGCACTCTTACCGCTGCATTGATAAGCAGAAATAATCTCCTCGGCTAAAGCATCTTCAATCTTCATCTTCTTGTTGAAAGACTTATTGTATGCTCCTTGAGTCATATAGCGTAGGGCCACATCGATTCTTCGCTGTGGAGCCACGTCTACGGCTTTAGGATATCTCGCTCCGCCATATTCAATAGCGATAACTTCTTCCCGAGGAGCAGCATTTTCTACTGCTCTTACTAAAATTAATAAAGGATTCTGTTTCAATTTCTGTTCGCATTTAGCTAAAGCGTTCTCGATAATCTTTAAAGCTAAAGTTTTCTTTCCGGTGTTATGACCAGAAGACATGAAATGTTTCTTGGCCTTATGTCCAGAAACCATCAATTTGGCTGCCAATCGTTCTACAATAAAAACATAAGATTTATGAAAACGATTTCCAGCATATCTTGCTCCGGTCTTAGGAAGAATCTTAGGGCTAAGAGTAATATAATTAACTAACCCTGGATCTAAAACATTAATATTTTCTGCACTCCAACGATTAAAAAATTTAATTTCTGCCATTTTTATCTTCTGGCCTTCTCAATCTTTCCTCTTAATAAAGCGTTTAAACTTTGATCGTTAACTTTGATAACTCTCCATCTCACTCCCGGAATATCTCCCATAGCTCTTCCCATTTTTCCGCCGATGCATTCTACTACCACTTCATCGTGTTCGTTAATCAGCTTCTGGGCTCCATCACCGGTCATGAAAGCAGTAACTTGCTTGCCGTTCTTAACTAATTGTACCCTAGCGCACTTGCGCATAGCGGAGTTAGGCTGTTTAGCTTCTACTTGAATTTTCTCTAAAACAATAGCTTTAGCTTGAGAAGCTCCTCCCAGCGGATCGAACTTCTTCTTCATTTTATTTCTCTTAATTAGTTTAAACTGTACTCTTCTCTTCTTCAGCTTCTTTGCCGCTTTCAATCCCATGGATTTTTTTGCCATTTTAGTTTATATTTTTATTGTGATTGTCTTCTCTATTTTATACTACCTTAACCTCTTCGACATTAAAAAAGCGTTTTACCGCTCGATTAAGCAACTTTAAGTTCTTGCCATCTCTGCCTATTAATAAACTTTTTGTTTTTCGGTTTTCATCTTTTATGACCACCGTCGTTCCCTCTTGGGAGATCTCTGCCACTTCTGCCGGATAGATGAATCCGCGGATAAAGTTAGCCACTTCTGCTCGATACTCCACTATGCGCACTCTTTTATTCAATTCTTGCTGTAAGGTATGGATATTAACTCCACCCTTACCGATAGCTTTTCCCAAATCTCCTGTCTCTACCACAAAATAAATCCATTCGTTATTTTCATCTCGAAAACTATCTTTCACCCGGACCTTAGCTAACCTTTCCAGAATACCGGAAAGAGCCAGAGTATCTTGATCTAATTTTAAACGCACCGTCACCTATATCCCCCTCTCTATTTTCAATTTATTCCTCAATCAACCCTAAGACAGAAACCAGGAAGTTTTTCTTGCAAAATACACCTACTTCTTCATTATTATAACTTAACTCCACTACGGGAATAGAAGCTAATTTAGCATAATGAATCAGATCTTCGCGTACTTTAGCCGGACAATTGCTAGCTAGGAACACTTTTTTAAGCGAACCACTTTTAATTCCTTTCAAAACTCTTTCCGTACCCACAATAGCTTTCCCTTCCTGTACTCTTATTTTCAACAGTTTTATGTCGTCATCCGTTACTTTCTTCTTGGCCATTTATTTCACCACATATTTAATTTTGAGTTTTTATTTGTTTGAATAAACTTATTTCAACTTTCTTATTTCATCTTAGTCACTAAACTAGGCAATCCCGTACCGATAGGCACCGGCTGATTAATCATGACATTTTCTACCACCGAAGTAAGATAATCCACTTCTCCTTCTAAGGCGGCATTGACTAAATGTTTGATAGGGGTTTCGAAGCTGGCTCGAGCTAAAACACTGGCTTTCTCACTGACCACACCATAACGAGTAACTCCTTTGACTATTCCGCTAGCGCACATTATGTCTGCTACTAACATCACATGCCGAATATTAATGTTCAACCCTTGCGACTCAACTACTTTGTATACTTCATTAATAATGGCTTGTCGAGCAGCTTCTATTCCCAACACTTCATAAATTTCATAGATGTCGTTACAAGTAGTTCTTTGCGGATCGACTTCTTCCAGAGACAATACTTCTTTCAAGTTAGTTCCAGAGGTTAAAATAACAAATTCTTCATCTCTTTTGATGGGAAGAACCTGTTTCACTCCTTTTAATCCCTTGATTTTAATTCCGCCCAATTTCTCTTTCAAAGTGTAAACTTCCTTCACTTCTTCAGGCTTGCCTTTATGAGTGAAGACAATTTCGTCCTCGGTTGTCTCGGAATTAAATCCCTTGGATTTCAATTTAACATTTTTCAATAAATCTTTAGTGCTTAAACCATGATCCTCTAACAAGACTTTATTGAATTTCACCTTAAGAGTCTGTTCAAAGATATTGATAGAGTATTCAACTACTAACTCGCCGAAGGTAGTTTCTTTAATCTTAGCAGAAAATTTACGTACGGCCTCGATATCTTTGCAGTGAGAAGACTTAAGATAAATTTCCATGGTAGGTGTACTAATATCTTTTCGCGCATCAAACACTTCAATGATTCTGGGCAATCCGGTAGTGACGTTCATTTCAGAAACACCCGCAAAATGGAAAGTGTTCAAGGTCATCTGTGTACCGGGCTCACCGATACTTTCTGCGCTGACTAATCCCACGCTTTCTCCCGGATGCACCCGAGCATAATCGTAAGCGGCCAAAATCTCTTCCATCATCTTGGTCAATTGTTCTTTAGTTAAATTACTAGGAGCAGTCTCTTTAATTTCTTCAATTACGTTGGGAGGAAGTTTATCTGCAAAACTATCTATAAACTCTTCTTGTTCCTTCTTCATTTTACTTCACCTCCTCCGCATACTTATGAATAATACTTTTCACGTCTACTATTCCATTCTTGGTCTTAGAAACGTCCAAACCATCTTCTCCATATAAGAATTGAACCACCTTTCCGCTAGCGTCTCGAACCGATCCGTCATATTCTACTTTCAAATCTTGCATCGCGTTAGACAATCTACGATAAAGGTAACCTGATTTTGGTGTTCTTAAAGCAGTATCCATCAGAGCATCTCTTCCAGTCATGGCTCCAAAGAAAAATTCATTTGGTGTAAGACCGCTTTTGAAATTGTTGCGGATGAATCCACGGGCTTTAGGAGTTAAATCATGGCGTTTAAAATAAGAAAGGGTTCTGTTCTTGAATCCATGTTCAATTCTTTTACCGCGTAAAGCTTGCTGTCCTACTACGGCAGTCATCTGAGCAATGTTCAAGGGGTTACCACGTGCACCACATTTAGCCATAACTACCGCCGCACTATCTTTAACTTGTCTTACTGCGGTATCACCGCTTTTATTTCTAGCTTTGTTTAAGGTCTCTAAGATTCTTAATTCTAAAGTTTCAGAAAGAGTTCTTCCCGGTAACGCTTCTAATTCTCCGGCATAAAAACTATCGATTAACTTGAACACTTCTGCTTCAGCCTTTTCCACGATATCTTTAATTTCGTTCACGGTTTCTTCCGCTAAATCCAAATCACCAATACCCATAGAAAATCCTCTTCGAGCGAGGACGGTAATACC
>JBBSWE010000081.1:0-16945 GCA_038046445.1 Nanobdellota archaeon
AACAAATTTATATAACTACATTAGTATCAATACTTTATAATTTTTACAAAGGAAACATTGGAAACCAGATTAATCAACAGTATCCAAACTTACCTGATACTAATAAACAGGTGTTGATAGAAGAGGAATGGCAGAAGTTCTTCCAAGATAATCAAGATCGAGTAAATAGTGATATTGTCCAAGTTTCACAGCAATATAAGGATCAATTTAAGGATGATAACGGAACGCTGTACTTGCTGGGGATTGATCCATGGCACTTTTATCGGCAGACTTATTATATTTTACAGAATGGCTTCCCTGGGAGTGAATTGAAAGATGGAATTCCTTGGGATGGTTATAGGCTTGCACCAACTGGAGTCCAAAGCGGGTGGGACTTTCATGTATGGGCAGGGACGATAGTATATAAGTTTATGAATTTATTTGGAACATATCCGTTAATGTTTACTTTTTTCTTTATTGGAACCATCTTTTCGGCATTAGCAGTAATTCCTGCGTTCTTTATTGGCCGAAGAATTACGGGGAATAATGTGGGAGGATTTTTTACGGGGTTGCTGATTGCCGTTTCTTCATTCTTTGTGCAAAGGACAACTGGAGAAAGCTCCGATACGGATGTGTATGTGGTGTTTTTTCCTTTGTTGATAACTTGGCTATTCTTAGAGGCGTTTGAAGCTAAAGAATTAAAGAAGAAGTTAGGTTGGATGCTGGGAGCAGGAGTGGCTACGGGGGTATTTAGCTTTGCGTGGACTGGCTGGTGGTATGTATTTGATTTTATTCTCGCCACCATCGGAATTTATATAATCTATCTCTTAGTTAAAGATTACCGTAAGATTAAAGAAATCATTATCTCAGAAGTATTTCTTAATTCGATTTACTTTTTAGGAGGGTATGTTGTACTTTCTGGGGTATTTGTGAGTCTATTTATGAGCTTTACCACGTTTTATAATGGATTCTTTGGTCCGTTAGGCTTTATGCAGATGAAAGCAGTAGCAGTAACTTCTTTATGGCCCAATATTATGACTACCGTAGCTGAGCTGAATGTTGCTCCGATCTCGCAGGTTATCGAGATGTTAGGTGGGAAATTACTATTTGCCCTAGCTTTGGCCGGAGTTTTACTTTCATTTCTGAAAAAGGACTCGGAAGGCAAGTTTGATGTTAAAGTACCCATCTTCTTAGCTTTATGGTTTGCTGCATCTTTGTATGCTACCACTAGGGGAGTTCGATTTACGTTACAAGCTACCCCCGTGTTTGCTATTGCCTTTGGCGCATTTCTCGGATTAACCTGGCATTATGTTTCCCACTGGATTACTAAAGAATTAAAGATGGAACAGCACATTACACAAATTGTTATTTTCTTATTATTGGGGATACTGTTAATTCAGCCTATTCAAGCCGGATATGCTCAAGCTTACGGCTCGGTTCCTTCGGTAAATGATGGTTGGTATAACACCTTGACTAAGATAAAAAATGAAGCTCCACAGAATATAATAATAACTTCCTGGTGGGACTTTGGATATTGGTTTAGAGCTATTGCCGACCGACCGGTAACTTTTGATGGAGGAACCCAAGTTGGTTGGGGAGCACATTGGGTTGGAAAATCTTTGCTTACTTCAAGTGAAGATGAAACTGCTGGAATCTTGATGATGTTGAACTGCGGACAGAATAGTGCTTTCGATGAATTAGATAAAATCCTTAACGACACTCCTCGTGAAATAAAGATAATGCACAAAATGCTTTTACAAGATAAAGTTGGATCTATCCAAACACTAAAAGAAAATGGATTAAATGAAGCTCAGATTAACGACGTAATTAAATACTTTCACTGTGATGCTCCAACCGATTATTATATCACCTCTGAAGATATGGTCGGAAAAGCAGGAGTATGGGGACACTTTGGTAGCTGGGACTTTGACCGAGCAGTAATGTACCAACAAACCAAAAATTTGGATAACAGCCAGGCAGTAGAATATCTTACTAAGAATTTTAATCTTACTCCTGAACAAGCGGACCAAACCCATTACCAAATTTTGAATACACCTGCCGACCAATGGATTGCTCCTTGGCCGGGCTACATCTCGGGATTAAATCCCTGCCAAAAAGAATCCCAAACAGAATTAAGCTGTAGTATCGGCACAAATCAAGGAACAATCAATGTAAGGATTGACTTGCAGAATCATACTGCTTTGGTAAATGCCAATAATCAGCAGCGACTGCTTCCACAATCGTTGGTGTACGCAGATAAGGAAGGTATCAAAGAGAAAAAGTTTGAAGGAAGCCAACTCCCTTTTTCCATAGTATTAGTCCCTCAAGATGCATACGGAGAGAGTTTTTCCGCTATGGCGGTCGATCCGCTCTTAGCAGCGAGCACTTTCACTAAATTGTTTTTCTTTAACGGACATGGGATGAAATGTTTCTCGAAATTTGATGAAGCTAAACCCTTTACGGGAGGAAAAATTATCACCTGGGAAGTGGATTACGATTGCCAACAGAACAATAAAGTATTCTTCTTGCCCCAAGAAGAAGTTAACGCCGCCCATATTTTAATTGGTTTTCAAAAGCATAGCGAAGAAGAAGCTAAAAAGCTAATCGATGATATTGCCAAAAACGTCACTGCCGCTAACTTTGCAGAATATGCTCAGAAATACTCAGAAGACGGATCTGCCGTCAAGGGTGGAGATTTAGGTTGGTTCGGGAAAGGAATGATGGTCAAACCTTTTGAAGATGCTGCTTTTGCTTTAACTCCAGGACAGGTTTCTGCCCCGATAAAGAGCCAGTTCGGATATCATATAATCTATACTAAGGAGAAAAGAACATCTTAATATGGATGAACCCATTATAGAAGAAAAAGGAAAGAAAGCAGAAGTTCATATCGAAAACCATGAACGAAAAATCATTGGTTGGATCAAGAGAAGAGAGTGGCAGGATTGGACTTTACTGGGTATAATCGCTTTTCTTTTAATCATCAATTTTCTGCTTACTTCTCCCTTAAAGCAGCTTCCTAGTCCTATTTACGGAGGGGATTATTACCACCAACTGGGTTCTACCTTTCATATTTCTTCGAGCATAAACCCTTTTCATTGGTTTGAAAGTGCTAATGTGATAGGAGCTTTACCGATGCAATTACCGGTTTATGGGGTTTCCGTCTCATTACTAGTGTGGATTTTTGGCCTGAATCCTATGAGCGCAGAATTTGCTTTTTCTTATATCATCATCATCTTGAGTTCATTCCTTATTTATATTTTAGCCAATAAACTGATTAAAGATAAGACCATTTCGCTTTTAGTTCCACTCGCATTTATTCCCATAGGGTTTTTTCCGATCATAAAATATAGCTTGTTTACTCAACTGGTCACTATACCTTTATTTTTTATCAGCTTAATTAATTTTTATCATAAAGTTAACTTAAAAAATAGTATTTGGTTAGGGATAAGTTTTGGACTGGCCAGCCTATCGCATGGGGTAGCTTTTATCGCGGTGAGTTGGACTAGCGTAATTGTTTTTGCTGATAGGTTGTTATTTCAATTTCGTAAAGATAAAAAGTTCAACTGGGAGGAAATTAAACTGTTCTGGAAAGAAAAATATCTTTATTTTGTGATTATGGGGGTAATTGGTTTTAGTTTAGCGTTATGCTATTGGTGGAAGCCTATTTTTATTTATCATGGACAGACTAAATTGGGAGACCAAGATTGGAGCATGGCCAGTTTATCTTTAATAAAAGTGCAGTTAGATACTCTTTTTTACACCTTAAAGAATTATCTCTTTAATTTTTCAAATATTAGAGCAGGAATCTTGACCCTATTACTTTATCCGGGCTTGTTTGTATTATTCTTATCCAAAAATAAAGAATATACTCGCCTACTAAAGGTTATGCTGCTGGCCGGAGTAACTATCGTATTCAGTTATTTTGTCACTCAACCACTTCTAAATACCAATTTTGTCCCCAGCCAGAATGAACGATTCCTGCTGATTGCACTGCTTTCAATTACTAGTTTCGTTGGTCTGAAATATTTGGTTAATCTATCTTTATTCACGGAACGAAACCTTAAATATTTTCTAATTTTTGCAGTTTTAATCTTGTTGAGTGTTTCTGCAGTTAAGGAATATAATATTGTGAAAGAAGACCAGTGGCATAAAGCAGGAATGCAGGAAATGTCTCCGCACTATCAATCACTGCAGAAATACTTATTAGAAAATACTGATGTAGATGACATAATTTTGTCTACAAATGAAATCAGCTTTGCGGTTAATGCTCTTACTGGAAGAAAAATAGTTAACTCCCGAAGAGGACACAATGATAAATTCCTAGATTTCGATGCGGAAGAAATTAAAGCAGCCATAATCTTATATGGAAATGATACTCAAAAGAAGATAGAACTGATAAAAAGCAAAAATATTAAATATTTATATTGGGATTTTTACTGGATTCCTTCGGAATACACTTTTGACGAGAAAGGCAGCATTATCAATTGGTATGATCCTTTAGTATTCAGATATCCAGAACAATATGGACCTATTTTAGAAAAGAATGAGATTAAGTATTTTCAGCAGCACACTTGGCTGGATCCAGGTGCAAGATACGAAGATGTGGTAAAGTATGATTTGCTGTTTGTTTCTCCAGATAACTATCGTTCTGCAGAAAAGCCTTGGAAAGCCGACTTAGATCCATATTTGGAAGAAGTATGGAACTACCAGCAGAACGGACAGAAGATAGCAGTACTGTACAAAATTAACATAAAATGACCACTTTAAAGATTAAAAAGAATGCAAATACCTAATATTTATGAAAGAAAAAATAAGCAGCTTATAAATTATAACAATAAGGGGGCATAAAACCATGGAAATATCTATAATCATTCCAGCATACAATGAAGAGATGAGGATAGGCCGTACCTTAATAGAAATTAGAGACTACGTTAAATCCAATCCACTGATAAAAAAATGGGAAATTATCGCTGTTGATGATGGCAGCAAAGACAAAACCAGAGAAATTGTCCAAGAGCAGATTGAACAAGATAAAGATAATCTAATCAGATTGAATTGTAAAAGAGAAAACCGAGGAAAAGGATTTTCGGTAAAAGAAGGAGCTTTACTGGCAAAGTATAATACAGTGTTATTTTCGGACGCAGATCTTTCTACGCCGATAGAAGAATTGAGTAATTTTCTTACAGAAATCCCTCATTATGATATTGTTATTGGATCAAGAGCGTTAAAAGAAAGTAATATCAAGCAGCACCAACCATTCTATCGGGAATTTATTGGCAAAACATTCAATCTTTTGGTACGTAAAATTACGGGACTAGATATTCATGACACTCAGTGCGGATTCAAGCTCTTTAAAGACTGCCGAAATCTCTTCGAGCAACAAAAGATAGAAAGATTTAGTTTCGATGTAGAACTACTTTATCTTGCTAATCGGAATGAGAAAAAAATCTTAGAAAAGCCAGTTACTTGGATTAATGATGAAAGAAGTAAAGTTAGTGCGATAAAAGATTCTTATCGGATGTTCCGAGACTTAATAAAAATCAGATGGATGCACCGAAAAGCGCAAAATAATGCAAACAAGCAATAAAATGGAACTTCCATTTGACAAGATAAAAACTGTAATTATGGCGGGAGGAAAGGGAACTAGATTGTATCCTCTGGTGCAGGATATTCCTAAACCGATGATTCTTATACAGAATAAGCCGCTTATTCATTATATAATTAACAATTCTAGGAAGTGGGGATTCTCACAATTTTTGTTAAAGTTATGCTATATGCCAGAAAAGATAACTTCTTATTTTAGGAAGAACTCTTATTTTGGAGGTAAGATGGATTATTTTGTAGAGACGGAACCTTTGGGCACAGCTGGCGGCCTGAAATTCTTGGAAAAAGAAGAAAACCCCGTTTTCATATTATATGGAGATGTTATGTTAAATGTTAACTTGAAAAAAATGCTTAAATATCATTTGAGCATAGGAGCAGATGCAACCCTCTTGATTCATAAATCAAAACATCCCGAAGATAGCGATGTTGTAATTTTAGGGGAAGATTATAAAATACAAAAGATAATTCATAAGCCAGGAAGTAAAGATTATGGGGATATAACCAATGCTGCTTTATATATCTTTAACCCAATCTGTTTCTCTTTTATCTCCGAAGGCAAGAGCGATTTTGGGAAAGATATTATTCCTGATTTAATTAATAAGGGGATGAAAGTGTATGGGTATTATACTGAAGAATATATGAAAGACGTGGGTACAGTAGAACGTATCAAAGAAGTAGAAGAAGATATCATTAACGGAAAAGTTATAAATTCCGTGGAAGCAGTATTTCTAGACCGTGACGGCGTGATAAATGAAGAAGTTAATTGTTTGCATAAAGTAGATGATTTTAAATTGATCCCTAACGTTCCCTCGGCGATTAATGCTCTAAACACTATCAATATCCCCGTTATTGTTATAACCAATCAACCAGTAGTGGCTAGAAATTTATGCAGTGAAGATTATTTGCATAAAATACATACCCATATGATTTCAGAGTTAGAAAGGAATGGAGCGTACATTGATGACATTTTCTATTGTCCGCACCATCCTGAAAAGCATCATGCTGATGGAAACCCGATTTATAGGATAGATTGTGAATGTAGGAAGCCAAAGATTGGCATGCTTCTTGAAGCACAGAAAAGATACGGCTTAGACTTAAGTAAATGTTTTATGATTGGCGACACTACTACCGATATAATGACTGGAAAAAATGCAGGGTGTAAGACAATTTTAGTGCGTACAGGATATAATGGAAAAGACAAAAAGCATGAAGTTGAACCGGACTATACTTTTAATAGCCTAATGGAAGCATCCGAGTTTATACTCAATTACAATAAAGGTTATAAATAACACAGAATATTAACAAAAAGTAGGAGAGTAAGATATGATTATCACAAAAACACCTTTTCGAATAAGCTTTGCCGGTGGAGGCACCGACATAAAAGAATTCTATGAAAAAGAAGGTGGAGCAGTACTTTCTACCACTATTAACAAGTTTATGTATCTGGGGGTACATAAATATTTTGAGCCAAAAATTTTGCTTAAATATTCCAAGACGGAATGTGTTGATAGTGTAGATCAAATAGAACATAAGCTAATTAAGCAATGTTTCCTAAAAACAGGTACAGACAAGCACTTAGAGGTAACCAGTTTTGCTGATGTTCCGGCCGGCACAGGATTAGGCTCTTCATCAGCGTTTACTATTGGATTATTAAAAGCATTACATACATTCCATAATCGTAATGTTAACAATCTTTCCCTTGCCAAGCAAACTTGTGATATTGAAATTGAAGAGCTAAAAGAACCTATTGGAAAGCAGGATCAGTATGCTTGCGCATTAGGTGGATTTAATCTTATAACATTTAGCCCCGAAGGTGAAGTAATGGTAGAACCCATATTAATATCTTCTCAGACTAAGAAAAAGCTGGAAGAAAATCTTATCATGTTTTATACAGGTATTACCCGATCAGCCAGTGCTATCCTTACTGAACAAAAAAAAGAAGTTACTACAGAAAGTAAATTTGTAAATTTACAGAAAATGAGAAATTTAGCTTTTGAACTGAAAATTACGTTAGAAGCGGGTAATCTAGAAGAGTTTGGAACAATTCTTCATAAAGAGTGGATGTTAAAGAAAGAGATAACTTCTAGCATTTCCAACCAATTTATTGATGAATATTATAATAAAGCGTTGGCCTTGGGAGCAACGGGAGGAAAAATATTAGGTGCAGGAGGAGGGGGCTTTTTCCTATTCTATTGCGATAAAAGTAAACAAGATAATCTAAGAGCTAATTTAGGTCTTAAAGAATTTAAGTTCAAATTTGAACCACAAGGCTCAAGAACCATCTATGTGGAAGACGATGAAGATTAGAAGGAATGTTAATTAAAGAAGGTAAAAATGACTAAAAGCGAAGAAATATTTCTTAACTCTGAACACGCTATAGATTTCTCTAAGAAGTATTGTAATTATATCACCGAGCTACTATCTAATTTAGATCATGTGACTATTAGTAAAATAATTAATTTGTTTTTAGAAGCAGAAAGGAACAATAAACATATTTATTTTATTGGAAATGGAGGCAGTGCAGCTATATCTACTCACTTTGCTTGCGACTTGGGAAAAGGCACCAAAACTCAGCTCAATAAATTTCGTACACAAGCTCTTGCAGATAATCTATCCACTTTTACTGCTTATGCCAATGACCATGGTTATGAGCACGTTTTTTCTAAACAACTAGAAAATGTATTGGAAAGAGGAGACATTGTAGTATGTATCTCTTCTTCAGGAAATTCTAAAAATCTTATTACTGCGGTGGAATATATTAAATCGGTTGGTGCAAAATCTGTAAGCATCTTGGGCTTTGATGGGGGCAAACTAAAAGAGATATCTGATGTGTCTTTAGTGGTAAATACTCCTCCAGGAGAATATGGTCCGGTAGAATCAATTCATGAAATCATTAATCATTTGGTATGCAGTTACATTTATTTTAAATTACAAAATTTGTGAGTTATACTGTGGCCCCCTCTATCAATAAAAAATATGACCTTTCTATCATCATTCCCACCTATAAAGAAGAGAATCGAATTGAGCGCTGCATTAAAGAATCGCTCTTTTTCTTCCGCAATAATGAAAGGATTAGCAACTTTGAAATTATTTTTGTAGCAGATAACGCTGGCGATCACACCATTGAAATTATTCAAAAATATCTTCCAGAAAATCAAGAGATGAGTCTGATTGTCAATGAGCAGAGAGAGCAGAAAGGCGGCTCAGTACAGAAAGGAATGCTTCATGCCAGATATGAGCTGCTGCTTTTCTATGATGTTGATCTAAGCACACCGCTTTATGAAACTGACGTTTTTCTCAACGAGATAGATGATTATGATATATTGATCGGTTCCAGAGGAATGAAAGAATCAAAAATCGAAAAGAAATGGTTTAAGGTCTTTCTAAGCAGGTGTTATTCTCTATTGAAAAAAACAAGTTTAGGTTTGGATCTTAAAGATACCCAATGCGGATTTAAAATGTTCAAGAAAAATAGTAAAATACTATTTGAAAAGCAAACTATAAAATCTAGCGCTTTCGACGTGGAAATCTTGTTCCTAGCTAAAATATTTAATCTTCGAATTAAAGAAATTCCCATCACTTGGATTGATTCAGATATGAGTAATTTTAAAACCCATAAAATCATTCTTAATTTTCTGAAAGAGACCATTAAAATTAGAAAAAATAATCTTTTGGGAGTATATAAGTAATAGAAGTAATAAAAATGGAACTTCATACTTACAAGCGTTCGGTTGAAGAGATTATTAAAAGGATTACGGACTTAACCTTTTCAAAAGACAAAATAGTGATATTAATAGGTGGGTGCGCCAGATCCGGAAAAACAACTTTAGCTAATGAACTGGCAGCGGAACTGAACAATAAACAAATCTCTTCTCAAATCATCAATTTGGACGGTTGGCTCATCAGTAAAGACCAACGGCCGCTAAATAGTAAAGTATATGAGCGCTTTGACTATACGGAGATAGTTAATTCCTTAAGATTATATTTACAAGGAAAAGGGATCAAAGTATACAAGTATGATATTAAATCCTGCTCCCGGATAGGAGAAGAAGAATTGCCTAGTTTTACGGGCAAGGTGGTTATAATAGAAGGGGTGATTGCCTTAGATATTCCTTGGTTAAGAGAACGGGCAGATATAACTATATTTAAGGACATTAACGATGATATAAGAAAACAAAGATTAAAAGAATATTTTAAAAATAGAAGTATGGACGAAACGGAAAAGATTAAGACCATTGAAGAGAGAGAATTGGAAGAGGTCCCTTATATCAAAGCGACGAAAGAGTATGCCCAATATATCCTAAAGTGATATTAAACTGAGATTAAACCCTTAGATAGAGAAGTGAACAAATGAAATGCAAAATATGCTCTGAAGAAAGAACGAAAAAGATTAAAAGAATCAAAGGACACAATTTAATGCAATGCACTAATTGTAATATTATTTCCGTTGATCCCTTCCCCGATATTAAAGAGAATAAGGAACTTTACGAAAAAGATGTTCTGAATAACTCCAGGTATTATGATGTTCATAGTAAGGATGATAGGATTAGTTTCGAAAGAAGGATTAATTTGGTTGAAAAAATTGTTGGTAAACATCCAAACAATTCTTTATTGGATTATGGATGCAGCACCGGAAATTTTCTAGAAGTAGCTCTTAAACAGGGCTACCAAGCAGAAGGGGTAGAATTAAATCTTAATTCCGTAGCCATCTGCCGAAAGAAGAAATTAAAAGTAAATGAACCTCTTCAAAAATAGTACAACTTTATCCATGCTGGAGATATAATAGAACATATTCAAAAACCACTTGATTTTGTAAAGGAATTAAATTCATTATTGAAAACGGATGGAATTTTAATATTATCTACTCCAGATTTTGATAAATGGATTACCAGAATAACTCAGATTAAGCCAGAAGAACATTTATTTTATTTTACAAAATCAACCTTGCGTAACTTATTAGAAAAAGAGAGTTTTGAGATATTATATATAAATAATTGCAGCCGTCGGCGCTCTATTTCTTCTTTATTATTTAGTTCAACTTCGCAAAAGGGAATGATTAAGGTGATTCTTAACTTGCTTAACATCTTACATCTAAATCGACCGATTGATTGGATAATCAGCAACTTAAATGACGACATTTTGGTGATAGCGAGAAAACGGAATTAATATTGGTTTCAATCATGCAAATCCTTAAAAATAACTACTCTTTTAAAGATTATGGAGCAAATAAGGATTAAAATAAATAAAGATTAAAAAATAAGAATGATGATAAGAATAATAAGATTATGATTAGGAGAATAATAGTAGTAAAATAGTAATCGGATAATAAAAATTATTAAAAATGGTAGAATAATTAACAATGGATTTGCTTTTAATTTATCCACCCATCTCCGTAAATGAGAGATATGGCCAAAATGTAGGTAAGGTGGGAGGAAATCTACCTCCTTTGGGAGTGACTCAGATAGCTTCTTTTGTCAGAGAAAAGGGGTTAGAAGTAGGATTGATTGATGCCGTTGGAGATGGATACAATATGGAAGAATTGGTCCAGAAATCTTTAGAACTTAATCCGAAAATGATTGGAATTTCTTCTCTAACTTCAAATTTTCACCGTGTAATTATTTTTGCTCAAGAAATAAAAAAGAAAAATCCAGATATTTTAATTGTTTTAGGCGGACAGCACGCCTCAATCATGCTCGGAAAACTGCTGGAAGAGAATGATTGTTTTGATTTATTGGTTTATGGAGAAGGTGAATTGACCGCAGAAGAGCTAGTGAAAAAGTATAAAGAACATTTCTGCCAGAAGGATTCTTTCTTAAATGATTTTGAACTTCTTCACAGCATTAAAGGTATTGTTTTTAGAAAAAGAAACGAAAAAGAAGAAAACTTAATAGGGAACAGCATAGAAACTATTACCACGGAATGTAGGGAATTAATTACTAATTTAGATGAGTTGCCTTTTCCGGCTTGGGATCTTCTGCACATGGAAAATTATATTCCTCTTCCAAACCAATATAAACGCACCCCAGTGATAAATATGCTAGTAATTAGAGGATGTCCCTTTAATTGCAGCTTCTGTTCAGCCAACGTGGTGGCTAAGAGAAGAATCCGATCCATGAGTCCAGAAAGGGTTATTGAACACATAAATTATGTCATTAAAGAATATGGAATAAAAGAAATCTCCTTTTGGGATGATATGCTTACTACCAACAAAGAATGGTTGCATAAATTATGCAGCCTGATGATTAATAATAAAATAAATATAACTTGGAGCTGCTATTCGCGTGTTGATAGGGTAGACAAAGAATTGCTGCAGCATATGAAAGATGCCGGCTGCTGGAACATCTTCTTCGGTTTTGAATCAGGAGTACAACAGCTCCTGAATAATATTAATAAGGGCATTACTTTAGAACAGATAGAAACTGCCAATGGGTTATGTAAAGAAATAGGAATAGAAGTGCGTGCTTCTTTCATGCTCGCTTTGCCCGGAGAAACACCGGAATTAGCTGAAGAAACTATTAAATTTGCCAAGAAACTTAATCCGGATTATGCCCAGTTTTGCATTACTACCCCTTTTCCTGGAACAAAGTTGTATGAAGAGGCGGAGAAGTATGGGAACTTAACGAAAAACTTCTCAGAATATCATGGTTGGAGTGCTGTATTTGTACCTTTTGGATATAAAAATCGTGAACAGATAGAAAAGCTGGAAAAAAGGGCTACCCGTGAATTTTATCTCCGACCACGATACCTATTAAGCAGAATAGGAAAATTAAAGAATATGGAAGATATAAAGAGATATTTAAAAGGAGCAAGATTCCTATTTGGGTTCATTGGAAACAAAAAGGTTAAGAACGATTGAATACTTCGAGAGTATTAAAAAGTATTAAGTAGAATTAGTTTAAGAGAGAACATGAAGATATCATTAAAAGAATTATTGTACATTGTACTTCTTTTATTCATTTTTGTAGCAATTAAAGTTCAATTTAAGTCCGCTTATTGGTATGGAATTGGTGCAGCGCTGTTAGTTTTGTTTATCTTTGTAGATCGAAAATATGCGCAAGCAGAAGGTAAAGCTTATTTGAGCTATGTTATGTTGATAACATTAATAATTGTGCTCTTACCTAAGATTTCTCTAGCCGCTTTAATTTGGGTCGTACCTGGATTTTTATTAACATTCTTATTAACGCAGGCTATCAAATTCAACTTCACCTTCAAAGATAGAATTATAGTAGGATTACTGTTTAGTTTGCTATTAATGCTGGTATCGGTACTTTTATCTTATTTAGGAATACCCGTTGGAAGAATGTTTTTAATCGTGTTATTCTGTCTTCCACTTCTAGTTTTGTTCGTTTCAAAGTACAGAGCGAAACTTATTACAAAAATAAAAAGTATTAATATTGATTACAAAACCATTATTTTAGGGATATTACTACTATCTGCTACTTTGTGGGTTTATGCTTCTTTTCTAAACGATGCTTTACCTCAAACTACGGCAGTAGAATACTTTTCTTCCGGAAGATATGTGGAACAATCGCTTCTGGAAAACAAAGCTTTTCCAACGTGGGAAATAAAGAACACCCTAGGACAAGCGCGATATACTTTAGACACTCCTTTATATTTCTGGATGTCAGGAGTTACGGGTGCACTGGTGGGTAAAGGATTGGTGTACGTTTACAACCCGCTCTTTTTGTTTTTAACTATTTTCTTAGTTATGGGTTTATATCTTGTTTTCCTTAAGCTTACCAAAAATAATATTTTGGCTTTTCTGGGAGCGGCTCTTTTCCTAACGGCTGAACCGATTGGGAGAGCTATCGGTGCCTCCGGAAATATGAAGGCTTTTGCCTCCTTTGCTTTGGCGATAATCCCGTTCTATTTATTTGTTCGATTTAAGGAAGAACTTCAGGAATCTCCTTCCAAATCTGATTTATTCTTTGTACTGATGATTTTATCTTCGAGCGTAGCGCTTCTTGCTCACATTGCTCCTCTGCACATCTTAGTAGCAGTAAATCTTATGGGGGGAATATTATTGGTTAAAAATTTGATAAAGGATCGAGATTATTTGAATTTTAAAAAGATATTTCCATTAATCGCTTTAACAGCTTTGGTGATTATATTTATCTCTTTTTGGGCTCTGCCTTTTGTTAAGTATTTTTATTCTGCGATAAGTGAAATCGATGCCCAGCTGAGAATAAACTTGCTGGACTATGTTAAATCTAATGTGCCCGTAGTAGTAGCCTTTTTGCTCTGCATTGTTCCTTTAGTTTATTTTGCTTATAAGAAAAAAGAAGAATGTAGCAATGTTTTAATAGGATTAATTCCACTGTTATTTATTATTCCTTATATTTATGAAGTCCCGGTCTTATATCATTTACTTGATAAAATAAAGATTATAGAATTTCCGAAAGCTGAAATTATCTTTTTCTTGGCGGTAATCGTTGTGGTAATCTTGTTTCTAAAAAATCTGTTGAAACAAGAAAATAAAATAATCGTGCAATTAGGTTGGGCGTTAACTCTGGGTTGTTTTATTTTTGCAGCTATTAGCGGATATCAGCTGCATAATAGTTTTGGTACTTATGTCTCTGAAGAGATTCATACTGGAAAGCTTTTTACTTCCGAATTCAACTTTGTTAAAACTCTTCCTCAGGGAAATGTTTTTACTGCTGGGGTGTTTGGATTAGCCATCGATGGAGTAGTTTATGATTTTACGGATCATCCGGCTATAGGTATCGGTTTTGCCGGGGCACAGGAAAAATATATTCAGTACCGAATCCGAATGGATGACGGGCACACCATTTACGAAAATAGTCGTGAATATGTCCATAACATCTTCAAATTAAGCGGAGTGAAATATTTGTTTATAAATAGGTGCAGTCCCACTGTTAATCTGCTGATGCAAGAGCTTTTCTCTGATTCTTATCTTAAAAATATTGAGGATTCCGAATACAAACTGATTTATGCTCCGGAAAAGAATTGTATGGTGATCTTTGAACTGAAGAACGTATCATTTGCGAAGAGAATTAAATTGGCGGAGATAGGCATTACAGATCCAAAATTACTAGAAGATGAATGTATCCGCGTAACACATGGTCGCTGCTTGCCTAATCCCAAATACGATAAACTGCTTTATAATCGCGCTGGGGGGTTTGAAATTGTTTGGGAAGATGTAAGGAGCTCAGGAACGGCTTCGGCAGATTATGTAATAAGTGATATTAACCAAACTATTCCCATAACAAAGAAAGGTGATATTAGCTATATCCGCAATTCTGATACTTCCATCACTTTAAACGGAGAGATGGAAAATGAATGGATTTATGTAGCTGAATCTTATTTCCCCCGATGGAAAGCTTACGATGCAACAGGAAAGGAGCTGGAAATTAGAAAGACTAATTTGGGAACGATGGCCATAAAAACAGAGAGTTATACTAAAAGTATTAAATTGGAATATAGGTTCCCCTTGTGGGAGAAAGGGTTGTATGCAATGGCTTTGATAGCTGTTTTGATAATATTTTTATTTTTCTTTAACAAAAAAAAAATTATTGAGAATTCTTTGCACTCAAATAGTCTTTAATAACCTCTTCTGCAAGTTCTTCAATAGATTTATTTGTTATAACCTGAAGAATATCAGGATGTTGGATAAGCACTTCAATCGGCTCGTTTTCAATAAATTTATCCCAGTTATCTAACTTCCATTGATCGTAAGCATTCCCACGTTGCTGCAGTCTCTTTTTCAATTCTTCTTCGTTAGGGGGCACACATCTAATTATAGCTAATCGAACTTTATGCTTGTCAGCAACTGTCTTAAAGAGAGTTACCCAATCTTTTCGTTCATCCTCTCTGCTGTGATTGAAAGAGAAAGGGTGATCAATGATAGGAATCTTGCCATGGTTTAACTGCAAGTCTGCAAAGCTAGTTAAGATACGCAAAGTAGGAATAGAAATTTGGTTGTAAGTATCTCCTCTTCTTTCAATAGTGGAAAAAACATCCTGAATCAGATCCTTAGACAGGAAAACGCTGTTAGTAATTCTCTTTGCTATTTCTGTACCTAAAGAAGTCTTACCGCTGCCCGCAACTCCGCAGAGGATACAAAGCAAAGGTTTTGGGAGAGTGTGCATATTTTATTGCAATGTTTAATGTTTAATTAAAGTTTTTCCTTATACTTTTATTCCAAACTTAACCAATTCTGTCTCTAAATTTGTTTTGGGAGTGAAATGGATTCCTTTAATTCCTAACCTTTCTGCTCCTTGCACATTTTCCAACTTATCGTCAATGAATATGGCTTCTTGCGGAGAACAGTGGTAATCGTTAAGCACCGTTTGATAAGCAACGGCATCAGGTTTCATCATTCCTAATTCGCAGGAGATGTAAGACTTTTCAAAAGGTAGATACAATCCTAACTCTCTAGCAATGGGAATAACTTCTCGTTCTGCATTGGCTAAGGCTACTACTTTATAATTTGGTTTTAATCTATTAATAACTCGCAAAGTTTCTTGATTCCACCCCTCCAAGAAAACAGCTTTGCACACCTCAAGATGTTTAGTCAATATTTCTTCAGGATTCTGCTGTAAATTTAGTTTTTCTGCAACGCAAGTATAAACATCTATTAATTTGATATTTCCTTTAGTTAATTCTACTTTGTAGCTCGAAGTTATGCTCCTAAGTTCATTGGAATCAATTCCCAGAAAATTAGCTACACGAACATCTATAGTCTCTACCGCAGGAGAAGTAACCACCCCCCCTAAATCGAAGATGATTAATTTAGATGTCATTACCTAATCACTTCTTTCGGCAATATCGTTCTGCCTTCCATCCTTGCTAATGTCTTCGCTCTCTCCATCTCTAGCCTTCCGGTTCCGGCATATTCTCCTATTCTCATTCCGCCCAATACATTTACTAATTGGTCATCAGGTGCAAAAAGATGTGGATGAACAACTCGCACTTTATCCGGACCCAAGAATTCTTCTGGCTGATATTTGGGAGTTAAAACTTCTATTCTTCCGGAATTAAACTTTCCTAAAAACATTTCGACATCTTCAATCGGACTGCCAAAGTTTAAAGTTTCTAATTTGGATAAAGGAAGTAAATAACCTTCTTCCGGAATGTGCATTAGGCCTTCTGAAGTATTCCTGAATTCTGTGCAGATTAATTGCACTTCTTCTGCAGTAATCCCTTTCGCTTGATATAAATTATCTGTAGTTAAGCTGGTAGCACTTTCCCACAAAGGACTGATAAATCCCTGATGGGTAAATAGTTTATTTCCTCTTTCATCAAAAACATTAAGTGAATCTGATTCGTCTAAGTGTTCTAGATCGATATATCTTCTTCTGGAACCAAAATCTAATCCAAAACGGTTAAGAGTAGCATCAAC
>JBBSWE010000082.1:0-25927 GCA_038046445.1 Nanobdellota archaeon
AGTGGAAAGAACGAGGAGCAACTACGGGTAAGGATCGCAACTTGGGATGGTTTGATATCCCTCAAGCCCGATATGCTATTGATGCTAGTTTAATCGACTTTTTGGTCGGAACTTGTGGAGATCGCTTGCAGGATTTACACGAATTAGGTATTAAGCCCAAGATTGCTGTAGCTTATCGTCTGGGTGGAAAAACTTACGAAGCATGGGATATCTCATTTCACAAACGCAATGCTCTCTATGAAGCCAAACCTATATTAGAAGAACATTCTTCTTGGGATCGTTTTGTTTTAGAAGATGGCTCATTGCACCCGAATGCAGAAAAATTTATCCGTCGCATCGAAGAACTGTTGGGCAAGAAGTTCATCCTGATGAGTAAAGGCTGCCGACGTGATGAAATAATTGAATATCAAAATCCCTTAGCTTTGCCGCCAAGGAGAGGATAAAAATGGGAATTCAAGTAGAATTCAATCCGGATTTGGCTTTAAGAGATATTTCGCATCATCGAGAAGGAAAAAGAAGTTTAGAAGAATGCCTTCCGAAACTGTTGCGAGAAGGAGCAACACATCATTTTAAAAAAAAAGGACAGCGGAATTATTATTTTCTCGAACCAGTTCCATTATTAGAAACAAAAGGAAATCAACGACTATCCCGCCCTCTTGCTGCCGTTACTATTCTGGAAGCAACTCACTTTTTAAAAGAGGGAATAATGTACACTAAAGGCAGATATCGCATCGAGAAAGTTTTTGATCCTGCTAGCTTGGAAGTTTATTTTGAAGGGATGAATATTAACCCGCAGTACAAGGAAAGAAAAGATTAATAATTCTTCCTACAAAAGAATAGAACCTAAAGAAAAAACTAATTATAAAAAATTAAATAATATCTTCTTCTGCTACTACGATAAAATCACCGGTAGCGATAACCGCAGAGTAAGGTATTAAAATCTGACCTTCTTTGGTTTTCTCCAGTTCCATTCTTTCCGTAAAAGAAGTGGGGTTTCTAAGTAAGATGTGGATCAACTCTCCCGAACTTACTTCAAAGATTAAGTCGCCTACTTCACCGAACTTCTTACCGGTCTTGGAAACGATAGTTTTACCAATGAGCTCCTTAGAATAATTCTTGTTTCTTTCTTCCATAGTGATTTCACCTTTCTTTTTTATATCTGATTATTATAACCAGTAAGTGGGGTAGTCTATATATAAAGTTTACGGTAATGGAGTATATTTAAAGAGAATATAGATAAGGGAGTATATAGGTTAAAGGGGGGTTAGCATCAATAAAGTGAGCGGTGCTGCATAGGAACATTGGTTGCGGGAGGGGTGCCTTACGAGAGGGACCCACACTAGAAATTATAATGGTAAAGGAGCGAACCGGATGCTAACCTCCAACGGGATAAATTTATATTATTATTCAAATTAAAGCTAGATATGTGGATCAACACCCTTAATCCGGTACTTTTCGACCTCGGCTTTGCTCAAATCCGTTGGTACGGCCTAGTTTACGTCTTAGGATTCTTTCTGACCGTGTGGTGGCTTCATTATTTAAGCAAGAAAGGAAAATTAAAGCTGAATTCAGAGCATATTTGGGATCTAACCTTCTGGGCTCTGTTAGGCGTAATTATCGGTTCTAGATTGTTTGAAGTATTTTGGGAACCAAGTTACTACCTCAGCAACCCCTTAAACTTTTTAAAATTCTGGGAAGGAGGAATGAGTTTTCATGGCGGATTAGTGGGAATTATAATCGCCACTTACTTTTACTGTAAGAAACGCAAACTAAACTTCTGGGAAATGGCCGATTTTATGTCCTTTCCCACCATGTTCGCTTTGGCTCTAGGAAGAATCGCTAACTTCATCAACGGAGAATTAGTGGGAAAGCCTTGGAACGGCCCTTGGTGTGTGATCTTTCCGCAATATGATTCCACTTGCCGCCATCCTCAAGTTTTATACGCTGCAGCATACCGTTTCCTAATCAGCGGATGGCTTCTGTTCTTATCCTTAAAAGATAAGTTTCAATCGGGATTCATCTTTTGCAACTTTCTGCTGTGGGAAGGCGTAGGAAGGTTTATAGTAGATTTCTTTCGTGAAGACGCTCTCACTTTTGGGTTAACTATGGGCCAATGGTTCAGTTTAATGATGATTTTCGTTTCAGTATATTTATTCTGGCGCAGATATGCCCTAGATTGGAAACAAATATTTTCCTAACCCTTACTAAATAACGAAAGTATTTTATATAGAGAAGAGATTAAAACCCCTAAAGGTGAAATGATGAGTAAAAAAGAGAGTGGTAAGAAAGTGGATGTTAAAAAGATGAAAGTAAGTAAAGAAGATGATAAAGGTTTTGCCTTTTTGGGTGTTTTTCTACCTGCAGTAGGCTTTTTGATTATACTCTTAACCAGAAAAGACAACAAATATGCTATGTATTACGCTAAACAAGGATTGATTCTGTTCTTCGGTTTCTTAGTAGCTGGAGCAGTAAATGCCGTTTTAGGATGTATACCCCTCGTGGGAGGGATTATTAGTACGGCTTGCTGGATTACCATGATTGTACTGTGGGTGATAGGATTAATCTATTCCTTGACCGGAGAAGAAAAAGAAATTTGGCTCGTAGGCGAGTTAGCCCAAAAAATAAATGTTTAAGGAGGATTTTAAAGATGAGAAAAATATTAACAGTTTTGATGTTGTTAAGTGTACTATTGGTACTAGTGGCTTGTCAGTTTAAGGAAGTTTCTGTTTCTACCACAGATGATAGTACACCAAAAGTTACGGAAACTTCTAATGCTGCGAGTACTCCAACCATCGGTAAGGTATACCAAGTAGTAGTTGAGAACTCTAAATTCATGCCGACGGATTTACAAGTAGGAGTTAGTGATACGGTAGAATTTGTAAACAAGGATACTGCTGAACATACCGTAACTTTTGAAAGCGGAGACTTTGATCAGAAGCTTCCGGTAGGCGGAAAAGCCACTTACACTTTCAAGGAAAAAGGAACCTTCGGATACTTCTGTTCCATCCATCCCGGTATGAGAGGAACAGTAATTGTTAGTTAAGAATATAAAAAATAATTTTTTATTTTTACTTTATTTTTATCGCAGGATTACTTCTTAGCCATTTTCCACATCAATTCAAACTGCTTACGATAGGATTCAGCTACAATCTTGTCTTCAATTAAGAAGCCATAAGGGTTCTCAGTAAAAACAATTATTCCCACTTTATTTCCAACAATAATAGTTTCGGTTAGTTGTTCGAATTGCTGCGGCAAAAATCTTACTTGTGATAATGGTCGTTTATTTAATTCCTGACCAAACTTACGAATAGTTTCATCAAAGATCTGCCGCGCCGGAAGCTTGTGCGCAATTCGGCGTGTATGCAGGCTGGTCCACCAGTTCTCTCCCATCACTTCATAAGTGACGCGTTTTCCTCCACCAAAAGTATTGTACTCCTTGGCTTTAGTAGAGATTAAAAGATTGTAAATCTCTTTTATTCCCCGGATCCCTTTGAAGATGGTGGCGTTCTCTTTCTTCCCGGAAAAACTTTGCCGTTGCTTCAGTTCCAGAAGAAGCTGCTGGAAACGCTGTTTCTTTTCTTCAATAAATTGCTGAAAATTTTCTGGATCAGTGGCTTGATAAATCTTCCTTTTCCCTTCCAACACGAAGTTAATCAATCCTTTTTCGATTAAAGAGTTTAGGGCACGGTGAGTTACAGAATTCTGCAGATGAGATTTTTCAATAATCTTTCCGGCAGAAGATGAACCTAATTCCAGCAGAGTCAGATAGAGTTTAATCTCTGCCGGAGTTAAGCCCAAATCTTCTAGGACGGAGGTATCCATACGCAAGAGAAGCTGTTGCTGCTTATAAATATTGTGCTCCCAATTGGGAGGATAAATATTAATATAACCAGTAAGTTCTCACTAAACAATAACAAAATGGAGGAAAATAAAAATGAAAGAGGAATACAGATACCATAGCAGCGGAGTTATAGGAAGCCTCTTGGGAATCGCCGGAGGGTTTGGAGCATTAATCTATTTCAACATTATTACACATGAATACTCGGACATGACTCCGACTATCTTAGGATTGTTAGCAGGAAAAGTGGTGGGAGAAGGATTAGAATACTTGCTTTTCAAAGATTGCCTCTTATCCGGAGAAAAATAAAATGGAATCACTAACTCGTTTAAAGGAAGAAGAATTAACCCAAATTGTAGGTATTACTTCTGTTGGAGAGATTACTGCTAAGACTTTTTTACACTTATCTTGTGATGTAGACGAAATAATCTCGGCCAATAGAGCAGAAAGGTGGGTATTAGAAGAAGATATAACTCAACAAATAAGATTCAAGTATCAAGGGGTAATAGGTTATGTTTTGCATAATGAAAAGGTAACTTCTCTTGCTCCCGCTCCAGAAGAGGTAAAAGAATATCAGGTAGAATTATATCGCTTAGAGGAAGGAGGGTATTGTCCCTTCACTCCTGCAGAACCAACTATCGCCCCATCGGAGAACCAAAAAGTAAGAAACTGGAACGAGATAATTGCCACTGCAAAATACCTTGAAAAATTGTACCAAATATGTAGAGAAAAAGGATTTGATAAAATGCTAAGTTACGACTGGGCTGCAACCGGTATTTCCCTGTTGCAGAGAGCAGAAAACGTAGATTGTTATTTTGAGAATAGAAAAACTTTTAAGGAAACTCCTGCTGAACAGTTCTTTCAGAAGTTCAGAAAAAGTTGGCGGGGACATTACGAACAAGAAAAATATGAAGCATTAATAGAAGACCGGAAGAAAAGATACAAAAAGCAGGTAAGAGAACCAGCAAAAGTAAGAAAAAGCGAAAGATTAGAATGGATTTGTAACCTTAACCAGGATGAAGTCAACTTGATGTATGGCCTCTCCAGAGAATCCTAATTTATTATTTTTGGTTTTCAATTTATTCATCTAATTGAACAGGAAGCTTTAAATATACCCATCTGTTCAACATGATGAACATGGAAGAGAAAGTACACTCCTGGACCGCAAAACTGCATTTTGAGATCGCGGAACAAAAGAACAAAGAATATGGGTTGGAGAAAGACCAGACCAAGCGCATCGCTCTAAGAATAGTGGCAGCACAAAACTATTTTTATGCCATAATCAACTGGATTGAAGCCGTTCTCGCTAGAAAAGAAGAACATTCTTTCAGCCACGAGAATCGGTGGAGCAGAGTATGGGAAAACAAGCCCGTCTTTGGAGAAGAAGTTTTCCAGCTTTTCCAAGAAGTTGAAAGAGATCAGAGAAACAAGGTGGCTTATCGTGGAGAAAACGGCCCGAAGTATGAGAATATTAAAAAGCTTGCTTACTTATTAGAGGACAAATATGGATAAGTTTTCTAAGGCGATCCAAAAATTAATAACCGAAGTTTTCCCTGAGTTTAAAGAGATATTAGTAGTAATATTATACGGCTCTGTTTCCCGAAAGGACTATTCACTGCGCCACTCGGATTTAGATTTATTTATTATAATTAAGAAAAAGAAAATTTCTGATACATTCAAAGAGAAGCTGGAGAAAGAGATATTCAAGGTAGGATACAAAGAGGGAGTCAAAATCCATCCGGAATTTCAGGGGTTAGAAATAACTTATGAAGACAGAACTTTAGTAAGAAAGATGATTGAAGAAGGAAGAATAATTTATTCTACCGGAATTTTTACTTTTGATAATGAGATAGTCGGGTTAAAAGCATACGTTATTTACGACTTCTCGCTCAAAGAAGCCCACCATAAAACCATGTTCTCTAAAGTGCTGCATGGAAGGAAATCTTGGTATCTGAAAGGCAAGCAGAAAATATTAAAAGAATATCCTGGAATTATAAACAAAGAGGATTTCATAGAATTAGGCAAAGGAACATTGATGGTAAGCAAGGAAAAAGAAAAAGAATTATTAAATATCTTTAAAAACTTTAAAGTAAAACATGAATTAAAAAAAATAGTTTATTCAAGTTGATTATCTCATCTTCTTTCTCATTTTAGCCAATTCTTCGTAATCAGCTTTGGTCCCAGAGCCGCCTTGGCACTTGGCTTCCAAGGCCGCTAATTCTTGTTTCCAAACCTTTTCTTTTTTTTCCAAATCTTTCTTGCTCATAGCCATAATAAATCACCTTTTAAGTTGATAATCCCTAAAATTCTTCTGATTATATAAAGATACCTTTTTATAATATATTATCTTTATCCTTTAAAAAAGAGGTAATTTAACATGGTTTATGATATGATGGGTAATTTCGGAGGAATGGCTGCTTTGGGAGGAATGATGGCTCTGTTCGGAGCGTTTATGATCTTCTTCTTAATATTAGGAGTAGGATTTTACATCTACTCGGGATTCGCTTTCATGGCTATCGGTAAGAAAGCTAAACTGAAAACCCCGGGATTGGCTTGGATTCCGGTGGTTGGCCCAGCAATTATCGCTTACCAATGCTCTAAGATGCACTGGTGGCCATGGCTATTAATTATCGGTATGTTCATTCCTACAGTAGGATTCCTGTTCAGCATCGCCTTTGCGGTATTCCACGTCATCTGGCAGTGGAAGATGTTTGAGAAGGTTAAATATCCCGGCTGGTGGGCCATCTTATGCCTGATTCCCTTTGTAAATCTAGTGCTGTACGGAATCGCCGCTTGGGCTAAGAAGTAAGCTATTTTATTTTTGTTTTTTATTATTTTTTTATTATGTCTCGAAGGTAAGGCTTACTCTAAACATTAGCTTGTATAAAATACAAAATATTATAAACCTAATCGGATTTTAAGGAGTTATGATTAAAAGATCCCTGACTGCGATTCTTGCCGCTTTAACATTAATTAGCTGCGCCCCCCCCCGAGAAAACGGACACTTATACACCCACGCCGAGCTCGAATGAGGAATATAAGTATGATGGGAACAATAACCTTCTTAACCAACTGATTGATGAAGGATTACTAAGACCAAAGAATGCTTCTTATGACACTAAGGATAAAGAAAAAATAGGAGCTTCTTTAGTAAAAAAAATAGACCTTGTTTATGGAGATATGGATTTAGCATTACAAAATAAGAATGTGCCCCAATTCGTAGCCGCGTATCATCGTGCAGTTCAATTTCAGAAAGATTTAGCGGGTATTAGTCCAGATTTAACTGGTTTAGCATCGGCACGGATGGAAACTTCCTTAAAGGTTGGTCTAGACGGAGATATTTATACTTTAGTAGCTTCAAATCAAGGAATATTACAAAATTGGCCGGAATCATGCTATTCTAATTCCGATACTAAGGATTTAGTTAGAACATTAATTGATTTTAATCAGAGAAGATGGGCTGCCACCACCGCAAAAGAAGAAAGGCCTAAGCACACCAGTGGCCACTTAATTTACCATGATGATTCTCAGTTGCTATTAGCCCAGTCAAGACAAATTCCCAATGAACAAGTAGGAGATAAAGAAAGGACTTACTTTAAACCCGATAGTATTATTTCTAACTTTAATTATAATCCTCGCTCAAAGGTGATTGGTTACAGTCTCACCACTTCTACACGAGAAGGAATCTCAGGCAGCCTAACCAGAGAGTGTAATTTTATTGATCTTGGTGCAGATGGATTAGACCGATGTGACGCTTTGTTAAACGGATTCCCAGACACGCCGGAAGGCATCGCTTCCGCCAATAGTAAAGCTGCAAACTGCATGAGAAAAACTATCGACGTTCTTAAGGTAAGATACGCCGGAACCGGTTTTATTTAACTATAGAGAGTTTTAAAGAACCTATATTTTACTATAAATTGCCGATAGCCATTAATATCTTTTCATGCCCTTCTATCAATTTTTTAAATCTGTCCAGCTCTTCAGATACTACTTTTAATCTTTGCTTATCTTGAGAATTCTCTAATTTTGCCATATTTAATCCACCCTTTTATTTCTTCATCTGAATAATATCTTTCTCTAATTCCCAGCATTACCCGAGCATAATGAAAATCATCTGTTATCCCAAATTTAACCTTGTTCCTTAATAAGAAATCTTTTGTGGTAATAAATGCAGTTCTCCTATTGCCGCTAGCAAAGGGATGCTTTTGAACTAATCCTTTTAATAAAATAACCGCTTTGTCATAAATATCTCCTTCTTTATCTGTGCATTCTTGAACTACCCCTTTTAATCTATCCAAACTTAACACTTTAGGACTATCCGCTCTTTTTACTTTAATTAATTCTAGTACCAGCAAGTTATATTCAATAATCCTTTCGGGAGAGGGATACATTACTTTAGCCATTTTATTAAATATAGTTAGTAGAAGTATTTAAATGTTTATTTTTTATCTCTTTAAACAGTTATCCCTTTAACTATAATACCACTTATTCATTTCTCGCTGTTCTCGATCCTTAACCGAGCCAGATTTATTAATTCGAGGACGTTTAGAACTCAAGTCTCGACGTAAAGTAATCCCTAAATCCTTCAAGAACATATTCATCCCCTCTTCCATCTTGAACGGACCGCGTAAAGTTCCTTGAACAGCCGGTTCTCCTTGAAACACCATTAATTTATCCGATAAATAATCTAAAAACATCAAATCATGGTCGACCACTAACACAGTGATTCCTCTTTCAAAAGCGAGATTCCCAACTACTTTAGAAATGAGTAATCTTTGCTCTACATCTAAATAAGCCGAAGGTTCGTCTAATAAGAACAATTCTGCCTCTTGGGAAAGACATTTCACGATGGAAACCCGTTGTAGTTCTCCGCCGGACAATTCTTTCAATTTCTTAGTAAAAAGCTTTTCAATCTCTAAAGGACGGATCAACTGATTCATGAACTTGCTTACCCCTTCCTGTAAGAAAGTCATTACTAACATCTCTGAATCCGTTTCCAGATACTGCGGCTTGTAAGCAATCTTAACCTTCTGATCAATCTCCCCGCTATCTAATTCAATTAAACCGGCTAAAATCTTGATAAAAGAAGTCTTGCCGATACCATTCTCTCCCAAGATGCCCACAATTTCTCCCAGATTTAAAGTTCCAGGTTCCGCTTTCAAGTTGAAATTGCCTAACTTCTTCTGCAATTCCGTCCAAGAAATTAGTGGACGAACGAATCCTTGCTGCTTATCCTGAGTTTTCTCAAATTTGATGTGCGAATCTCTGAAGCGGACATTCTCTTCCTTCAAATATCCGTCCAAGAAAGAATTAATTCCTTCTCGCGTAGATTTTAATCCTGAAACTACTCCGTAAGCTTGTTCTTGTCCGTACATAATATTCAGCAAGTCGGTCATATAATCTAAAATAATCAAGTCGTGCTCAATGGCCATCACCGCCGTTTTTTCATCCGCTAAAGCGCGAATGAATTTAGAAATATTTACTCTTTGTTTGATATCTAAATAAGAAGTAGGCTCATCAAACAAAAACAAATTAGCACTTTTTAATACCGTCGCGGCAATCGCCACTCGTTGCAATTCTCCGCCAGAAATATTCTGCACCGGAGTTTCTAAAAAATTATTTAGTTGCAGCTCTCGACACACTTCCGCTAATCTCTTCTCAGGATCTACTTTTTGTAGCAATTCCTTCACCGTGCCGGAGAATTGTTTTGGAATCAAATCTACTTGTTGCGGTTTGTAAGAAAGAGTGATTTCATTCTTATGCAACTTTTCTAAGAACCCCTGCATTTCTGTCCCTTTAAAATAAGCGATGACTTCTTTGAAATCGGCGCTTTTGCGCCAATCTCCTAAATTGGGAGTGATTTGTTTAGCTAAAATTCTTAACGCCGTAGTTTTACCAATCCCGTTTCTCCCTAGAATTCCGGTTACATTCTTGAATAAAGGAGTAGGCAAAGAAAATAATTCAAACATATTTTCTCCGTAACGATGCACAGGAGATTTGTTTAAAGCTTCAGGAAGATTGATAATCTGGATCGCTTCATAGGGACAGCGTTTCGGACAGATGCCGCAACCAGTACAAAGCATCTCATCGATCTGCGCTTTTTTAGTAGTTTCGTTGGGAGTAATGCATTCTGCTCCGGTCCGGTTGATCGGGCACAATTTAGCACAAAGGTAACCTCCGCACTCTTGCGGGTGGCATTTCTGCCGTTCAATAATAGCGATGCGCTTAGTCATGAGATTGATAATAAATCAAACCTATTTATATTTTTATGGTTGGAACAATCTTAAAATCCTAACGTAAACTTTCCAACACAAAGAAACTTTCTGTTCTTCCTACACCTGGAACTGCTCTTAATTTATCTAAAATCACGCTATTTAAAAAATCTAAGTCCGGCGCTTCTATTTTAAGAAACAAGTCAAATCTGCCCGTAACGAACTTTATCTCCGCTACATTGGGAAGAGATTTCAAGTGCTTAATAAAATTCTCTTTGTAACCCTTACGATCCCATTTACTGATGTCATAATGAACAAAAATTAGAGCAGTGATGATATTACCTAACTTCTTATTGTTGACGAGTATTGTATATTTGTCGATAATCCCCTCTTTTTCCAGTTTTTTAACGCGATGAAAGACCGTAGTTACTGGAACACCAATCTTTTTGGATATCTTTTGCATGCTCAATTTGGCGTTCTGCTGCAACACTTCTATAATTCTTTTATCCGTCTCGTCAGTGTTCATCATAAAAATGGAATGTTTATTCCATTATATAAGCTTTTCTCCCAAAAAACAAACTGTATATTCCACAAAAATAGAATTAAGTTAAAGTAGGAGTCCCACTTCGTAACCTCTTTGATGAAACTTCAATCAGGAGTAATCAACAACTTTTGGGGGTAAATGCATGAAATCTTTCACTACAGGGATAGTTATGTGGTTAGGTGTTATGATGATATTATTGCCGATGGTATTGGCAGCAGAAACATTGGATCAACAACAAACATCCGGAGGAAACTTTTTTGACTTTTATTACTCTGCCAATTATGATCATAAATGGGTTAAGCAACAATTTCAGCCCACGATGACTTCCATCACTAGAGTTGATCTAAATTTACGTTCAAATTATCCCAGCTCCGCAGCTTGTTCTGGAGCGAACACTAAAGTAGATATAGAAATTCGTGATTCTAGCGATAATACTGTTGCTTCTGCTTCTAATGTGGATTTATGTCCAAAATTTTCTAACCTCGGTTCTTTCGAATGGATTAGCTTTCCGGTTTCTCAATCTCAACCGTTAGTAGCAGGAGATAAATATTGGATTTTCTTGAATTATAGAGGATATCAAACAGGATATTCTGCTTTCAATTGGAATAAAGCCACTTCTGATGTTAAACCTAATCTTATCTATCAACTTCCCGGGAGTATTTCTGGAACTTATGATTTTACTTTCAAAACTTACGGTACTCCTGTAACTTGCACTGCTGTTTGGGTATGTAAGGATTCTACTACCAAAGCATATCGTAATACTGATTGTAGTTTAACTCAAGCTACGGCTTGCGGTAGCGGAAATGTTTGCGATTCCGGAGCTTGCTTAGCTAATACTCCCAATATCAATCTCGTCGGAATAAAGACCATGCTCGTTGATGGAACTGCTAAGACCACTTTCAATTCTGGAGAAGCAATTTATTATCAAGCCAATGTTAAAAACACTTACAAATCCGGCTCTTATAGTGTGAACTATCAAGTTTACAAAGATACGACAAAAGTAAAAGAATATGTCTTCAGCGATACCATTAATGAAGGAGAAGAAAAATTTGGCACTCGAAACGATGTAATTCCTGCCGATTGGTCCGGAGCATATAGATACGTAGCTACGGTTACCCCTTGTTTCGGTTCTAACGTCTGTACCAAAGAAACTACTTTCAATGTTAATTACATCCCAGCTATCAGTATGAATATGGTTGATTCTTGGCCTTCGCCCACTTCTCTCCTCCCCGGAGAGCAATTGTCAATGAATATGAAAGTAAAAAATTTAGGTGCAGCGGGAGATTATTATGCCGATTTTACTATACTTAAGGGCGGAACGGTAATGGTTGGTCCTTTAGGAAATGGTTACAATAATGCTCAGAACGAAGAGAAGACCATCACTCTGTTATACAACATTCCTTCTTCCTGGTCTTCAGGAAATTATGTCTTAAGATCTACGGTAAGCAAATGTGCCTCTCCTAATACTTGTACTCAAGACAAAACTTTTACTTTAAATCAAGTTTGTACTCCCACCACTTGGTATAAAGATAATGATGCTGATAGTTATGGAGATATAACTAAAACTACTTCCAGTTGTACTCAACCAACAGGATATGTGAGCAATAGTAATGATTGTGATGACAATAATGCTTTAGTCAATTTGAAAAAGGCGTGCAATTCTGATCTGCTCGGGACACAATGTGGAAGTTACGCTCTTTGTGTAGCTCAATGTCCCACTCTCCCAGCAGAAACTCTTTGTGACGGAAAAGATAATGATTGCAACCTGGCTACTTCTGATACGGCTTGTCCTACTGGACAGAGTTGTGATTTATTGCAGAAGAAATGCGTCAGTTTGTGTACTGCCGGAACCAAATGTAAGGACGCTTCTACCAAAGGAAATCAAGATGTTTTCTGTGCTTGGAGTAATTTAATCACTGCCGGAGCAAATTCTTTTTGTGATTCCGCTCTTAACGATTTCAATTGTAATTCGGGTTATAAAAATTGTGATAATAATTGGAATAATGGTTGTGAGATTGATATCAATAATGACGTAAATAATTGTGGATCTTGTGGGAATAAATGTGCTATGGGATATTCTTGTGTAAATCAATTATGTGAAGAAAAAGTAATCCTTGCTCCAAACACTTGGATTTTTGTTCAGAGCCCCTTTTTCTTTCAATATATTTATCCGGAAATGGTCAAGAACAAGAATGTGAACCAATACTTCTTTATTAATGAAACCGAAGAAAAAGCGGAGCAGATGATGGAATATTTCCGCAATGATCCACTTAATGCTTTAAGTGATATGGATACGGCACGATCTTTCGTAGTAATGGAAAGTACTAAGTTTATCTATAGTACTAGCAATATCGTGAACCTGCCGGTAAAATATACCGTAACTATGGGTTCAAACACATATATTGCTCGATATACCAATGCTTATTTGGATATAAATTTAGGACAACAATTAGCCAAGGCAGGAGATGATATTAAGAAGTTTACTCCAGAAGTTATTGTAGCAGGAAATAAAGTTCCCGTGATTGATTTGGGAATATCAATAATTGTGGGTGCATCTCAATCCGACGGAGACGTACTGAAATTCTTATTTTATAGCACTTCAAATTTAGCTTATAATTTAAATCCGATAGTAATAGGACTTAATTTAGTAGGATTAGGTAAAAATATTCTTTTCGGCGGATTTAGCATATTGTGCGATGCCATTAATTATGAAACTTGTAAGATTCCGATTGCCTCTGATGTAATTGTCAATCCCATTAGTGGAGTAATTGATTATCTTACAGATGTTAATGTTTTGAAGACTACTTTTGAAGGGAAGTGTGGAATAATTAACGGAAAACTTATCGGTTGTCTAAATCAAATGTCTGATGACTTTGATTTCTGGACTCATCCTCTCGCCATATATCCAGAAGATATCCAATCGATTATTTCCTTAGATAAGGTTACTTTCAAATTTAAAGTTAAGAACGTTTTTGGAGATATGTTTAACAATTATCCCATGAGTTGGACATCTAATATTTACACTAGAATGGCAATTACGGCAAAAGTTACGGGTGTAGAAAGTGACGATTGCGAATTTCCTTACAAATATATAGACCTTGCTCCGGGAGAAACCAAAGATGTCTCTTTTGAATGGAAAATTCCTCCTGGCGCAAAAAATAAAGAATTGACTTTTGTCACCAGCAACGTGTATGACTGCAGATATACTTGTTGTCCCCCAGATGCCAGCTTCTGTTCTTGTGATCCAAACACCGGAGAAGGAGCCTTAAACACTTCAACTATGTGTCTTTTACCGGGCAAGAAAGTATGTTCAACCCAACCCATATCTGCTTACATCCATTATTTTTCTATCCAGAATCAACCACCCATCATCAACTCTGTCACTTGTAATGCGATAAATAGTATAGGTTCACCACTCTGTGCCAAGAATACTGACGTGTTGGCGGGAGACAAATTAACCTTTACAGTAGAATCTCATGATTCTGATAGCGGTTCTTTGGACATCAAATTTGCCGGAGATTATCCCGCCAGTAGAATCATTAGAACTTGCCAGGACAAGAACGATGCTTTATTGGGAAAAACGTGTACTTTCGCGTTCCAATCACTGCCAGAAGATATTGGAAAGAACTATTGGATAAATTTCATCGCCGATGACAGTTTAAACCAAACTATTGAAACGTATTACTTCAAGGTAATTGATAACTCTCCCAAGATTTTTAATCCAGTCGTAGGAGCAGTTATTCAAACTCCCACCATTGAATGGACCACTATCGCTTCCGTTCCACCGGTGAAGTATAAGATAAATCTTTATCAGGATAGCGAGAGTACTTTGACTTATACCAAAACTATTAATGATCCCAACCCAAGTTCAGCCAATAAGAAATATGTTTGGAGCGATGCGTTGATTAAAAGTAAAAGCTATTGGATAGAAGTTATTGGTATCAATAATTACGGGATAGGATTAAAGTCAAGTAAAGTTAAATTTTATACTGGTTGTTCTACGGACTTGCAATGCGGATCTCCACTGAGTCAAGGATTAAGTTGTGGAACTGATGGAAATGTTTACGAAACTATTTCCACTCCAAAATGCATTAATCCGAACACGCTGCAATCGCTCTGCCAAAATACTTTAACCAAAAGTGTTAAAAGCTCCTGCACCTACGGATGCACTAACGGAATTTGCAACAAAACTCCAATAGTACTTCTTCCGGACCTGACTCCTTCGGCATTTAAAATAGCTAAGAAAACTTTGCTGAAAGGCGGATGTATTATTTCCTTGGAAGCACCAATCAAGAATATCGGAAATGCTCCTGCCAGTAAAGTGGGATGGAGTTTGACTGCTAATGGACTCCCCTTGACTAGTGGAAGCATCGCTACCATAAAAGTCGGGCAAGAAGTTAAAGCTTATCCCTCGATTTATTTGACCAAAGGCACTATGGCTATAATTTCCGTTGACCCTAACTCTAAGATTAAGGAGAGTAATGAGTTGAACAATCGTTGGAGAGCGATTATCTCTTGTGCTAGCACGACAGTAGTCAGTACGAGATTGGTGGGATAGAAATTTTTTGTTTTTTATTTTTACTTTCGCTGTAGAAAGCGTTCTAAACTTTCTGAGATTACTCTTACAGTAAGGTCTAGACATTCTTGTGGAGTATTTGGTTTTAATCCCAATAAAGAAGCATAAGTATATCCTTCCGGATTTCCTGGACCGGTTTGCGCTTCTACTACATAAGGTCGAGCTTCAGCATCAAAAATAACGTCTATCCCACGCAGTAAGCTTTGAGAATAAATCTTACTCACTTTTAATGCTAAATCCAAAACCTCTGGAAGCACTCTTCCTTCTTTAGTTAAACCGGTTCTTTGCATTAAATCCAAAATTTCTGTGGTTACTTCAGTTCTTACTCCGTTTCCTATATCTATGGGAATCTTTCCTTCATCCAAAGAGTTAGAACATAAATTGTCTCCGGGAGAATAACGAAAAAATCCACCAATGATTTGATTGGGAAAAGTAGTTATTCTTAAACTACAAGCAGGTTGATCGTCAGGAGTAACTTTTTGTTGTGCAATCTTAAGATTTGGTTTTGTTTTAAACCCATGTGAATTCCTAACATAATGTACACCTTTACTACGCTGCAAACTTATATCTTTCAAATAAAATCCTTCCCATAACACATCGACATTGAGATACTTATTAAGATAATTATAATTCCAATCCTTTCGAGAAACTTCTTCTCTCAAAACAGTACGGGGAAAGGGTAAACTTTCTTCTTGCATACGGCGAACGAATCCTTCTTTAAATTCCACACTATTTCTACAAAGATAATTGGTGTCAGTTTGTATCTTACCCCAATATTTATTAATTAAAAATGTTTCTATCTCCTCTTTCATTATTTCTGCTAAGCAAGGATCAACATCTCTAAGTTGCAATGACATATCTAAACTACGACGATGAGATATTACTAATTGTGGATTAAATATTTCTGCTACTGCTTCAATATAATCGCTCGAGAAATTGTAAGTTCTCAAAAATTCTGCCCAATCAAGACAAACAGAAGTAACTCCTTTTTCTCCAATTCTTTAGCAGCGCGCAGATACACTTCTCCATAAGATCCGGGCACGGGTTTGTCATAAGTGAAGAGGATGTCAACCATAGGTGTGAAAACATTCATTTGTTTTTAAAACTTTGTTTTGTATCTACTCTAGGAGAGTTACATAAGTAAGAAGAACATTTATATATTTAAATACATAAAAAAAGAGAGATATGACTAAATGCGAGATTTGTAATAACAAATTAGAAGAGTTATTTCTAGAGAAGGTTAAAGGAACAATTATAAAAAAGCCCGGTTCGAACAAACAATATCACTTCTGTTTCGAATGCCAGAAGAAGTTTAGAAGCAAAGAAGAGTTATTAAAACAAATCAAATAAGCACCTTGAACTTAACACCAAGTCCCATACTTAAAATATCTTCGTTTTCCAATTGCACTCCTTTTTGGGCAGTTAACTCTATTATTTGACCGCCACGAAGTATAATCGTTCCGTTTTTGCTTCCCACATCCTTAACAAAGTACTTTTTGAAAAATAAACCTTCAGTATAAATCTCAACATGTTTTCTAGAAATACTAGCGTTAGACACCAAAAGATGAGATGGTTCGATTCTCCCAATGAGAAAAGGAAATTTCAATACGCGAACCAACCCTTCCTTTACCAGAAATAGATGACTCTTAAACAAAGGATTACTTAACATTTTAATATCATCTGCTTTCAAAAAACGAACCGTTAATTCCATCAATTCCATATTGGTGAAGTAAATTATACTGATATTAATACTTTTCTATTCTAGTTTGCTCGATAATTTTAAAAAGAAACAGAGTAAATTATGATTATCGCCTCTGTGGCTTAACGGTAGAGCGACGCTTTCGTAAAGCGTAGGTTAGGGGTTCAAATCCCTTCAGAGGCTTTTCTTATTTAATTTTGGAGGTTGATAAGACACAAGATGGGATAGTTTTCCCATCTGTGCACAGGTGAAATCTTTGTTTCACCTTGCGACACTTTGTCCTTAAGAGATAATTGATTTAAATATTTTTATGGGGGTTGATAAGGGCAGACTGCCCTTATGTGGGAATCTTTCAGAGGCTTTTATCACTTTTATTCCCCATCTGCTACAGAAATCTTTAAATAATACCCTATTTTCTTTCTCGCTATGGTGTTTCAGTGGATTTGGAAGAAAAGTAAAGACAAAAAAGAGGAGGACAAAGATTTTTTGGATCAAACCTTAGAAAGAGATATCCGCCGCAGTCTTCCGGTAATTAATGAAAAATTCTTGAACAGCTCCAAATCTAAGGATAAAAATAGTACTATCCGTAGCAAAAATGAGTGGACGCCTAAAGATTCTACCCAAATCCTGTTTGATAAGGTTTACCGTAAGGACGTAAAAGAAGAATATCGGCCGACTAATTTCTTTAAGGAAATTAAGAAAGATGAGACCTTTAAAGACTTTTCTTCCCGAGTGCTTCCCGTACATCTCTTTTTTACTATCGGCAAATACGCTCAGAAAGAACCGGCCAAGATTATCCACTTGGTAATCGTGCCTGGATTCAAAGGCAATAAAACTACTTACAAATTCTTTGGCTACTTTGAAAGTGAAAAAGAGTTGTATATGGGAGAAAAAGACTTTAATTCCTTGGGAGACGCGGGCGTATATGAAGAATTGGCCAAATTAGCGGAAAGAATCCAATGGAGAAAGTAAGATGGTTTTTTCGTTATGGAGAAAGAGTTCTTTATCAATATTGTCTGAAAATCAAAAGAAACGATTAGAATCAGATTTAAAAAATGCAGCAGCTACAATTCAAGCTACAATAAAATACCACAAATTAAACTCCGGTGGACAGCGTATTAATCTTCCGCAATACTGGACGGAGTGGGATGGAAATAGGCCTACCCAAATTCTTTATGATGAATGTTATATTGAAGGAGCAGGTCCAGAAAAAGTTTCCAAAAAGGTCTATCTTGTAGCCGGAAAAGCGTTTGAAGACCTTTCTGATTCCGTCAACCCTCTGCATATTTTATTCTTTGTAGGAGAACACAGTAAAAAGCAACTAAAAGAGACCATTAGGATTGTGGTTCTTCCTTCTTACCAAAATCAAATACCTACCTATAAAGCAGTAGGTTATTTGGAGTCGCGCCAAAAGGACCTTTCCGTCCTGGCTAAGATTATTAATTCCAAATCAATTGTTAGCACTAAATTTTTCTTAGAGATGATTGAATTCGCAAAGGATATCCTTCGCCATCATTTCCCACCAAATTAATAGTTATCCCTCAGAAATTCCCCAAACATTTTATAAATTAGCGTCGAGAATTAGATACAACTATGATTCCAGAAACAGAACAATTGCTGCAGCAGGCAGAAAAAGTGTATCAACAGAATTTTTCCCCTATCTGCTGGTATGGCCGCTGCATCTTTCTCAGCTGGTACTGTGACTTGGGCACTTGTAAATTCTGCTTCCGTTCTACTCAAAAACATAAGATCAGATTCGCTCCTGACGCTAAAAGGACTTTAAGCTCTGTCTTGGTAGAAGCCTTATTATGCAAAAAAATCGGCTGGAGAATTGAATTCTTAACTGGAGGCTATAAGATTTTTCCCATGAAGGACTTGGTGGAAATGACCAGATTAGTTTCAAAAGTTTATGGGGAAAAAATTTGGCTTAACTTAGGCGTGATTTCTAAAGAGGATTTAGAAACATTTAGGCCTTATGTTAAAGGAATTGTAAGTTCCATCGAAACAGTAGAACCAGAATTACATAAATTTATCTGTCCAGACAAACCGGTTGAGCCCTATGAAAAGATGTACCATTATGCTAAAGATTTCAAAAGAAGTATGACTATGGTTATCGGACTGGGAGAAAAGAAAGAAGATTTTTCCTTGTTGAAAAAGTTTATTGAAAAATATCAGCTGGACAGAATCACCTTTTATGCTCTCAAACCAGTAAAAGGAACCATTTTTGAAAATAGTAATGGGCCAAAAACAGAAGATTACTTGTGGTGGATTGCTCAAACCAGAATAAATTTTCCAAAAATAGAGATTATTGCCGGAACTACCGCTCGGCGTTATGAAGAAGTGGGTCTGCTGATGAGAGCAGGAGCTAATGCCTTTACTAAGTTTCCCGCTACCAAAATGTTCGGTACCCGGCAGGCGCATCAGATTGAAAAAGACATTAAAGCAATGGGAAGAAAGCTGAAAGGAAGTATTATTAAGCTCCCAAAAGTAAATTGGAACACTGAGATTGAAAAGATTGGTTTGGATAAAAAACTAGAAGCCGAAGTCAAAGAGAAGATGACCCTTTACCTGAAAAGGATGCAAGACAATATTGATTATTTCAAGAAAAACCCAAATAAAATCGTGGACACCAACTTAGAAGAATAATCTTTTTGTCCTTTTTTCGAATCTCTTCTGAAATTAAAGCAACATTTAAAAAGAGCTTCTGCTCCTAGATAAAACATGCCCGAAGAACAGGAATTAGGCCGGAAAATAGAGCTGAAAATGGAGCAGGAACAGCAAGTGGAAGTACAAAAAGCAGTTCAATCTGAAGAAGATTCAACTCCCAGCAATGATAACAAATCTTTAGTGATTATGCTTTTAGTGATAGTAGGAATATTTGTAGTTGCTTTCAGTGGATTCAAAGTTTATGATTATTTTACGGCTGCAGCGGTGATAAATGTAGATGAATTGCATCAAGATAATCTACAAGGTGATTTGAACGAAAAAGAAGGTTACGTCTATGATGGATACAGCTTCGTGTTTGTCGATGGTTTATGGTGGACAGAAGTGAACCGCTTTGGTACGTTATTAAAAATACCTTTACACTTTGGAGCGAGAGAAGTAGACAATGTTTCCATCATTGGCCAGTTAGACACTAAAGGTTTTAATGCCGGAGACAGTATTTATATCGCTATCGATCCCAATATCGCCAACAAATATTATTCCCTGGCTTTGTCTGAATTAAGTTTTAACATCGTTAAAGGTATAGATAAACAAATTGTTACTTCTTGTACTGAAAATAATTCCATTTGTGATAATCGCACCATTGTCAATTGTGAGAATACTCAAGGCAAGCCGGTAGTTCAGCTAGCCGTAGAGAATACCACCAAAATAGAATTTAAAGGAACTTGCATCAAGATTGCTGGAAACGGCTATGACTTAGTCCGCGCCACGGATAGAGTTCTGTTGAGATGGTATGGAATTATGAGTTAAATTCTTATCCCCAACACTTCCAATCGGCCATAACTATTCACGGTAACCAATCTAAAATTTAATCCTAACTCTAATACTGCTTCTAATACGGCCATATGTTCTTTCCCGTAACCAGAAGCCAAGTTCAAAGCAATTTCAAAATCGGAAATCTGTCCATCTAACTGCTTTTTAATCTGTTCAGTTAAACTCACTACGTCAGAATTATCTGCATCGACCACCACTAACCTCACGCTTTCCGGACGGTTCTTAAAATTTTCTTCTCCGAATTTATTAGTAATTAAAAAGACCTTATCCCAATTCTGCACTTGAATCAGGCGGTTTACTTCCGCCCAAGTTCCTTTTCCGGTGGACAATAAAGCAATTAAGGTTGGCATAACGGAAATAATCTCCTTAGTTATATAAATAATTTGCTCCGTAGAATCGCACTAAAAAGAAAAGTTTTTAAACCAGTTTAATTTTTCTAACTTATTAAACAAGGAGGTGGAAAATAAATGGGAATTACTAAAGGTATTGCCAACCGAGTGATTGCTTATTCCTTTACCGTAGGGATTGTAATCGCTCTGATTCTGGGATTGATTTCCAGTCTATTGCCTGGAACCGTTACCCCGATCTTGACCAGCGTCTTGATTTTGATGGGTATAATCGTGGGGTTCTTCAATATTACCCCGGCAGAAACCAAAGATTACATCTTGTATGTAACAGCAATGGTAATCGTAGTTAGTTTAGGAGGAAATAACTTAGGACAGCTACAGTTGGTCGGAAATTATATTGTGAGCGTTTTGAATGCCATCTTAGCCTTCATCCTGCCTAGCGTAATTATCGTCGGCATCAGGGCTGTAATCAACTTAGCCAAAGACTAAGTAAAAGTTTTATTTTTTTGTTTTTTAATTGCTTTATTATTTTATAAAAAGTTATATTAACTCCAAAATTTTACTTATTTCTATGCAAATATCCTTTTTTGAAGAGTTCCCGAACCAAAACAATCTTACTAAACTTAAGCTAATCTCTTTTCAAACTAAACTATACCTAGCTGCCAAGAGTGTAAAAGAATTCCAAATATTGAAATCACAAATTAAAAACAAACGGGTTAAGGAAGTAATTTATTGGCCGATTCTAGAGAATAAAGAAGGGTATTGGATCTCTCCTTGGTCCAAACGAAAGGCTCTGAAAAGAATCTTTGCAGAATTGCAAGAACCTAAGAATCAGAACCTCCCCGTAATGTTAGATTTAGAGCTTCCTTTCCGACGCAATCCTTGGTTGTTTATTACCCAAAAAGCAAATTTCTTTTCCAATAAGAAACTAATCCGGGATTTCATTAATAATCATTCAGGAGAAGTCTATCTGGCGGAATATTATCCCGAAGGAAAATTCAAAGGAGGAATGATGAAGTTTTTCGGGTTGCATTATACTTCTAAAAAGAATCATAAAGTAAAGGTTATCAAAATGCTTTATCATTCCTTACATCCCTTTAAGAAAGAATTCCTAACCAAAGAATTGCAGCGAGGGAAGCAAGAGTTTGGAAATAATTATCTGCTGGCTTTTGGAACGATTGCCAAAGGTATTAATGGTAATGAACCGCTCTTACGTCCAGAACAATTACAGCAAGATTTACAGCTGGCTAAAGAGATCGGAATAAAAGAAGTGATTATTTTTAGATTGGGTGGAATGGATAAAGAATATCTTAAGATTATCAAAGCCCTTATTCGTTAATACCAACTAATTTAAACTTAAAGTTATTTCTGCTCCAAAACCAGAGGGGAGGATGCATATCAATCGGATTAATTCCGCTTCCTTTCAAAACAGCCCTCCATCTTTCAGAAATCTGCTCTCGGCTTATCTTTTCCACTTCTTCAGCAGTTATAACTCCCAACATAACTGAACATTGTATCACGTGAGTATCTGGAGCAATTTCAATATACTCCGAGTTACTTAACTTTATTCCACCATAAGCTTGAAGAATAAAACACCAATAATTAAATATTTTTGGTCCAGAGAGATAAGGGAAACCTTTCTTAAACTTACTTTGAACTATTTCTCTTAATTTTAAGTAATCATAATTTGCTTTCTCCAATAGCTTAGATATTGAACCCCAATTAGTAAAGATAGTTTTAACCACGGTTTGCCAAGTAGAGATATGTTTGTTAGGTTGCAAAGCTACCTTATATTTCATTAAATATTTACGAAGAACATCCGAACCAAGGTAAGTAGATTGTTCTAAATTAAAAACAACTTTAGTTTCTGAATCGTTATATGTTTTCAATGCGGATTCCCACAATTTATAACTATCTCTCTGGTAATTTAAACACATGGGCAGAGTAAAATAACATAAGCGAAGGCTTTTCTCTTTCTCGGAAAAACCCGGATTAAATTCTTCCGGCATACGAGTATAACCTAATTTCTCGGAGTGATAAGCTTCTAACAAAGCCTTACAATTAGAAATTATTTCCGCTTTACTAACCATAATTATCAAAAACTGCTTGATTTTATTAATCTTTTTTAAGTTTAAAACAAAAACTTCCCAAAGCGCCATAATTTTGGCTCTTTAATCAACGCCTTAATCACCAAAGGCAGGGGATTCTCCCGCGTATGCTGTTCCAACAATTTCTGCATTTTAGGTTGTTTGATTATCTCTAACAATTTATCCCAATCTTCATCTTTAAACTTATTAAGAATCTTTCTTATCTTGAGATGTAAATCCATCCTCTTCTTTAGTGTCTTAATCTCTTTCTCGTAATCCTTATGAGAAGTCAAACAATCGGCTAAAATCTGAGCCTGTCTCATCCCTGGAATAATCCCGCCGAGAGTGGTCGCTTTAACAAACCCAGCAGCATCTCCCAGTAGATAACAATTTTGTTGTTTTAATTTCTGCTGCGGGTGATATAAAGGAATCATTCCCGCCTGCATTTCAAGCACGGAAAAGTTGTTGTTAGACATGAATGTATCAAATAACTTTCGTGCATCTTTAGTTGAGGCTAAACCAACTCTTGCTTTTGTTTCCGATTCCGGCACAATCCACGCAAACAAATCTGGACAAATTTCTGTTCCAAAAAAAGTTTGATATGTCTGCGGATTACATTTTCCTTCTACTAACGCTTGGATTCCTTGATAATTAATTCTCTTAGCATGATAGAATCCATATGCCTTGGCCGTCCTTGACAACGGTCCATCAGCGCCGATAACTACTTCTGGCTGCAGTTTCAACTCTTTATTATCTTTAGAGTCTTTGATTATAATATGATCTCCTTCTTTTCTAACAAAAGTATGCTGTAAATGAATCTTCGCTCCCGCTTCTCGAGCTAAATCCGCAAAAAACAGGTCGAACCTGCTGCGATTAACCAGATATTCTTTTTGTTTGATTATAGCGGTTTGATGGAGAGAATTCACTTCAATCTGGCTGAAAGTATTGACTAAGAAAGATTCTTTAGGCAGCTTAAACTGATCAAAATCTGCCGTCAATAAACCCGTACATTGAATTGGATTGCCAATCTCCTTATGTTCTTCGTAGATGTCTACCGAATGACCTGCTTTGGCTAATAAATTCCCGCAATAACAGCCAATCGGACCCGCACCGATGATGGTAATGTTCATAGAAAGAGAAGCAAAATAAGACTATAAAAAGGTTATTAAACAAAAAATAAAGTTAAAAAAAATAAAAAATTGGAGGAAGAATATTCGAATTACTTAATAGTAATTCTTACCTTCTTCGTCGTCTTTCTTTAATCTGCTAAATCCTACGATTAAGCCTACGATTACAAGTACAACTACTAACACGATTAAAGCGATCTCTAATCCGTTTCTTAAGTTGTAACCAGTATCGACAGCAGCAGGAGCAGCAGCAGCAACCACGTTTGCTTGGAAAGCCACGGTCTGTAATACTTCGCTACCAGACTTAATAGCTACAGAAGCTACATGAGATCCAGCCGTAGCGGCAGGAGCAACCTTAGCTTCAACGTAAACTACTTTATTCTGACCCGGAGACAAAACTACTAGACTGTCACTTAGGCTTAAAGTAGCCCAGTCACTACCGGCAGTTCCTTCCAATAGATAAGCTTTGGAAGTTCTTCCAGCGTTAGTTAAAGCAATAGCATAAGTAGCACTAGTTCCAGCAGCTACAGTTTGAGCTTCTGGTCCAACGGCTAAAACTAACTTATCAGATACTTGGTAAGCTTCGTTAGCTAAAACTTTAATCTTAAAGGTCTTAGTAGCAACTTCATACTCGTCGTATTTAGCGGTTACTTTAACGTCATATTCTCCTTCTTTAGCATCCGCAGGGATAGGCAAGAACATTTCCGGAACGTCTTCGTATTCTACGTTATGATTATCAGTAGCTACAGTGTCTACAAATTCACTAGCAGAAACTCCTAATTCAGGAATAGCTACAGTAACTTTAACGTCCTTTTCAGAATCGTATCCATAGTTCTGCAATAATACAGTAGTAAGTAAAGATCTTCCTGCTTTTAAGGTAGTGCTAGGAGAGAAAGTCACATCAGTAATTTCTATACCATGTTGAGCAGGCTCTACTGCCAATTTTATGTTCTTAACTAAAGCAGGGGTACTTTGATCAGAAATTTCTAAGCGTAACCAATATACAGCCTTATCTAACTTATTAGGCAAGGTTACTTCTAGATTCACATATTTAACGGTGTCGGCATCTAAATAATCAATGTGGGTGAAGTCTCTTAAACTTTCATAATCACCATATTCATACCCGCTGATTTTAGCTTCGACATCGATATCACTGGCGCCAGATAACAATCCAGCATTTAATCCGACTCTAACACTCAAAGTCTGTCCTTCTTCTACTGCAAGAGTAGAATTTTCATCTACTACATCTCCGTCTACTTTAATCGTTCCCCAAGCTAGGTTAGTATCATCCAAAGCACTAACTAGAGAAACGCATAATAGACTCAATGCCACCAATAATACACTTAACAATTTTCTCATTTTATTCTTCCTCCAATGTTTTAAGTTTATCTATTTAATAGATGGTTATATTTAAACCTTTCTGTTTTTTTAGTATTCAATAGTAGCTACACTTATAGACTGCTTCGTTATGGTTGAAATATATAGGTTTGTTTGATATCTTATTCCTAATATTTCAAATCTTAATTTACCACCAGTTGTCTATACGCTACTTCATGAATTTGATCATTGCTTATGATAACTTCAGCAAGGTAATCTCCTGAAGCAATATCACTTGGAACTTCTATATTGCTAGTAAGGGTCTTACTCTGTCCTGGTTTCAGGCTGAATGAATTACCTGGAACAAGTACCCCCCAATCGTAAATCATTACTTTCATCTGTAAGCTAGACAGGGTTAAATCACCATTGTTTCTTACTTTTACCATAAACAAAGTAGAACCGCCTGCTGAGACTACTTCAGATGTTGGTTGAGCTTTCATGATTTCTAAACCTAAACGATAAGTACAACTATCATCATCTTTAGTAGCTAAAGGATTGTAATTAGTAGCCTTGGAATCAGTACAGCCAAGCACATCAGCAGGAGCATAAGTACAGCTGCCATCGTCCTTAGTAGCTAAAGGATTGTAATTAGTAGCTTTAGAATCAGTACAGCCAAGCACAT